>NZ_CP184836.1:1272500-1572500 GCF_048843365.1 Streptococcus sp. K0074 | reverse complement strand
AGTTATTGGTAACCTTAGCCGATGTGGAAGCCATCAAGAAAAATCTCAAGAGCCTGGTAGAGGAAAATACAGCTCTTCGCTTGGAAAATAGTAAGTTGCGCGAACGCTTGGGGGAGGTGGAAGCAGACGCTCCCGTCAAGGCCAAGCATGTTCGCGAAAGTGTTCGTCGCATTTACCGTGATGGATTTCACGTTTGTAATGATTTTTATGGACAACGTCGAGATCAGGACGAGGAATGTATGTTCTGTGACGAGTTGTTATACAGGGAGTAGGCATGCAGATTCAAAAAAGTTTTAAGGGGCAGTCTCCCTATGGCAAGCTGTATCTAGTGGCAACGCCGATTGGCAATCTAGATGATATGACCTTTCGAGCTATTCAGACCTTGAAAGAAGTGGACTGGATTGCTGCTGAGGACACGCGCAATACAGGTCTTTTGCTCAAGCATTTTGATATTTCTACCAAGCAGATCAGTTTTCATGAGCACAATGCCAAGGAAAAGATTCCTGATTTGATTGGTTTCCTGAAAGCAGGACAAAGTATTGCTCAGGTTTCTGATGCGGGTCTGCCTAGCATCTCAGACCCTGGTCATGATTTGGTTAAGGCAGCCATTGAGGAAGAAATTGCGGTTGTGACTGTTCCAGGTGCCTCTGCAGGAATTTCTGCCTTGATTGCCAGTGGTTTAGCGCCACAGCCACATATCTTTTACGGCTTTTTACCCAGAAAATCAGGCCAGCAAAAGCAATTTTTCGACTCAAAAAAAGATTATCCTGAAACTCAGATTTTCTATGAATCTCCCCATCGTGTGTCAGATACGTTAGAAAATATGCTAGAAATCTACGGTGACCGCTCGGTCGTTTTGGTCAGGGAATTGACCAAAATCTATGAAGAATACCAAAGAGGTACCATTTCTGAATTGCTGGAAAGTATCGCTGAAACGCCACTTAAGGGAGAATGCCTTCTCATCGTTGAAGGTGCCAGTCAGGATGTAGAAGAAAAGGATGAGGAGGACTTATTTTCAGAAATCCAAGCCCGTATCCAGCAAGGCATGAAGAAAAACCAAGCTATCAAGGAAGTCGCTAAGATTTACCAGTGGAATAAAAGCCAGCTTTATGCTGCCTACCACGAATGGGAAGAAAATCAAGAAAATGACTAATACTCTTCGAAAATCTCTTTAAACCGCGTCAACGTCGCCTTGCCGTAGGTGTGGTTACTGACTTCGTCAGTTCTATCCACAACCTCAAAGCAGTGCTTTGAGCAACCTGCGGCTAGTTTGCTCTTTGATTTTCATTGAGTATAAACAGGGAAGTTTGCCTTCTTCCCTTTTTTTGTTATACTAGTAGAAGAAAAAATTAGAAAGATTTGTGGGAGTGAAAAAGTCCTGTGGACTTTTTCAGCCTGAGCCAAGAAACTCGAAAGCTCCTAAGTTTGATTGGCTTTGTCAATGTGAACCTTGTCTTCACACTCCCAAAGAGGTATTAGTGTCGTGTCTCAATCTTATATCAATGTTATCGGTGCTGGTTTGGCAGGTTCTGAAGCAGCCTACCAAATCGCAGAACGTGGTATTCCAGTTAAACTTTATGAAATGCGTGGTGTCAAGTCAACACCCCAGCACAAAACAGATAATTTTGCTGAGTTGGTTTGTTCCAATTCCCTTCGTGGGGATGCTTTGACAAATGCTGTCGGGCTCCTCAAGGAAGAAATGCGTCGCTTGGGTTCTGTTATCTTGGAATCTGCTGAAGCAACCCGTGTTCCTGCAGGCGGTGCCCTTGCGGTGGACCGAGATGGTTTCTCCCAAATGGTGACCGAAAAAGTTGCCAACCATCCCTTGATTGAAGTGGTTCGTGATGAAATTACAGAATTGCCGACAGATGTTATTACAGTTGTGGCGACTGGTCCCTTGACTAGCAATGCCTTGGCTGAAAAGATTCATGCCCTTAATGACGGTGATGGTTTCTATTTCTACGATGCGGCAGCGCCTATTATCGACGTCAATACTATTGATATGAGCAAGGTCTATCTCAAGTCTCGTTATGACAAGGGAGAAGCGGCCTACCTCAATGCCCCTATGACCAAGCAAGAGTTTATGGATTTCCATGAAGCCTTGGTCAATGCTGAAGAAGCACCGCTTAATTCTTTTGAAAAAGAAAAGTACTTTGAAGGATGCATGCCTATCGAAGTCATGGCCAAACGAGGCATTAAAACTATGCTTTATGGTCCTATGAAACCAGTCGGTCTTGAGTATCCGGACGACTACACAGGACCTCGTGATGGAGAATTTAAAACACCTTATGCGGTTGTGCAACTTCGTCAGGATAATGCAGCTGGTAGCCTCTATAATATCGTCGGTTTCCAGACCCACCTTAAATGGGGAGAACAAAAGCGTGTCTTCCAAATGATTCCAGGTCTTGAAAATGCGGAGTTTGTTCGTTATGGTGTCATGCACCGCAATTCTTATATGGATTCACCAAATCTTCTTGAACAGACCTATCGTTCTAAGAAACAACCAAATCTCTTCTTTGCTGGTCAGATGACTGGTGTGGAAGGCTATGTTGAATCAGCAGCGTCAGGCTTAGTTGCGGGTATTAACGCGGCTCGTCTCTTCAAGGGAGAAAGCGAGGCTATTTTCCCAGAGACGACAGCGATTGGAAGCTTAGCTCATTACATCACCCATGCTGACAGCAAACATTTCCAACCGATGAATGTCAATTTTGGAATTATCAAGGAGTTAGAAGGCGAACGTATCCGTGATAAGAAGGCTCGTTATGAAAAAATTGCAGAGCGTGCCCTTAGTGACTTAGAGGAATTTTTAACGGTCTAATTTTTTTGAAAGAATTGCTCATGGTACTATAAAAATCTTAGAAATTGTGATAAAATAGGTAGGATAAAAAAAGGAGAGTGAAAATGGCGAATCCCAAGTATAAACGTATTTTAATCAAGTTATCAGGTGAAGCCCTTGCCGGTGAACGTGGCGTAGGGATTGATATCCAAACAGTTCAAACAATCGCAAAAGAGATTCAAGAAGTTCATAGCTTAGGTATCGAAATTGCCCTTGTTATTGGTGGAGGAAATCTCTGGCGTGGAGAACCTGCTGCAGAAGCAGGAATGGACCGCGTTCAGGCAGATTACACAGGAATGCTTGGGACTGTTATGAATGCTCTTGTGATGGCAGATTCACTGCAACAAGTTGGGGTTGATACACGTGTGCAAACAGCTATTGCCATGCAACAAGTAGCAGAACCTTACGTTCGTGGTCGTGCCCTTCGTCATCTTGAAAAAGGACGCATTGTTATCTTTGGTGCGGGAATTGGTTCACCATACTTCTCAACAGATACAACAGCGGCCCTTCGTGCAGCTGAAATCGAAGCAGATGCTATCCTTATGGCTAAAAATGGCGTCGACGGTGTTTACAATGCCGATCCTAAGAAAGACAAGACAGCCGTTAAGTTTGAAGAATTGACTCACCGTGACGTTATCAATAAAGGTCTTCGTATCATGGACTCAACAGCTTCAACCCTCTCAATGGACAACGACATTGACTTGGTTGTCTTTAACATGAACCAACCAGGAAACATCAAACGTGTCGTATTTGGTGAAAATATCGGAACAACAGTTTCAAACAATATCGAAGAAAAGGAATAAGAAAGATTATGGCTAACGCAATTATTGAAAAGGCTAAAGAGAGAATGACCCAGTCTCACCAATCACTTGCTCGTGAATTTGGTGGTATCCGTGCTGGTCGTGCCAATGCAAGCTTGCTTGACCGTGTACATGTAGAATACTATGGAGTAGAAACTCCCCTTAATCAAATCGCTTCAATTACCATTCCAGAAGCGCGTGTTTTGTTGGTAACACCATTTGACAAGTCTTCATTGAAAGATATCGAACGTGCCTTGAACGCTTCTGATCTTGGTATTACACCAGCTAATGATGGTTCTGTGATTCGCTTGGTTATCCCTGCTCTTACAGAAGAAACTCGTCGTGACCTTGCTAAAGAAGTGAAGAAGGTCGGTGAAAATGCTAAGGTGGCTGTCCGCAATATCCGTCGTGATGCTATGGATGAAGCCAAGAAACAAGAAAAAGCAAAAGAAATCACTGAAGATGAATTGAAGACTCTTGAAAAAGATATTCAAAAAGTAACAGACGATGCTGTCAAACACATCGACGACATGACTGCCAACAAAGAAAAAGAACTCTTGGAAGTCTAAAAATAAACAGAAAAACTCAGTTGGCATTGCTGGCTGAGTTTTATTCGAAAGAAGGAAATATGAATACAAATCTTGCAAGTTTTATCGTTGGACTCATCATCGATGAAAATGACCGTTTATACTTTGTGCAAAAGGATGGCCAAACTTATGCCCTTGCCAAGGAAGAAGGTCAGCATACAGTAGGGGATACGGTCAAAGGTTTTGCTTATACAGATATGAAGCAAAAACTCCGCTTGACAACTCTAGAAGTCACTGCCACTCAAGAACAATTTGGTTGGGGCCGTGTCACAGAAGTTCGTAAGGACTTGGGTGTCTTTGTGGATACAGGTCTTCCTGACAAGGAAATCGTAGTGTCACTTGATATTCTTCCTGAGCTCAAGGAACTCTGGCCTAAGAAGGGCGATCAACTCTACATCCGTCTTGAAGTAGACAAGAAAGACCGAATCTGGGGACTCTTGGCTTATCAAGAAGACTTCCAACGTCTGGCTCGTCCTGCCTATAACAACATGCAGAACCAAAACTGGCCAGCCATTGTGTACCGCCTCAAGCTGTCAGGAACTTTTGTTTACTTACCAGAAAATAATATGCTTGGTTTTATTCACCCAAGTGAGCGTTATGCAGAACCACGTTTGGGGCAAGTCTTAGATGCGCGTGTCATTGGTTTCCGTGAAGTGGACCGTACCTTGAACCTCTCTCTCAAACCACGTTCCTTTGAAATGTTGGAAAATGATGCTCAGATGATTTTGACGTATTTGGAAAGCAATGGCGGTTTCATGACCTTAAATGATAAATCATCTCCTGATGACATCAAGGCTACCTTTGGTATTTCTAAAGGTCAGTTCAAGAAAGCACTCGGTGGTTTGATGAAGGCTGGCAAAATCAAGCAAGACCAGTTTGGGACAGAGTTGATTTAGGGTGGTATATGAGAAAATCATTTTACACTTGGCTCATGACTGAGCGCAATCCTAAAAGTAATAGTCCTAAAGCCATTTTGGCAGACCTCGCTTTTGAAGAGTCATCCTTCCCAAAACATACAGATGATTTTGATGAGGTGAGTCGCTTTTTAGAGGAACATGCCAGTTTCTCTTTCAATCTAGGAGACTTTGACGCTATCTGGCAAGAATACTTAGAACACTAGAATGATTCACTAGGTTTGGGCTAGTAATTTATCCATCCCTTTGCTATAATAAAAAGAAATAAACGGATTAGAGAGGTTCTTTATTTGAAGGAACATTCAATTGACATTCAACTGAGTCATCCAGATGACCTGTTTCATCTTTTTGGTTCCAATGAACGCCATCTTCGTTTGATGGAAGAAGAGCTGGATGTGGTGATTCATGCCCGTACGGAGATTGTTCAGGTTTTGGGAGAGGAGACTGCTTGTGAGGAAGCTCGTCAGGTTATTCAAGCCCTCATGGTCTTGGTCAATCGGGGGATGACCGTTGGTACACCAGATGTGGTCACTGCGATTAGCATGGTCAAAAATGATGAAATCGACAAGTTTGTCGCCCTTTACGAAGAAGAAATTATCAAGGACAATACAGGGAAGCCTATCCGTGTCAAAACACTGGGTCAAAAACTTTATGTGGACAGTGTCAAGCAACATGATGTGACCTTTGGAATTGGGCCTGCAGGGACAGGGAAGACCTTTCTTGCAGTGACCTTGGCAGTGACTGCCCTTAAACGTGGGCAAGTCAAGCGGATTATCCTAACTCGTCCAGCAGTGGAAGCTGGCGAGAGTCTAGGTTTTCTTCCGGGTGATCTTAAAGAGAAGGTAGATCCTTACCTTCGACCTGTTTATGATGCCTTGTATCAGATTTTGGGGAAAGACCAAACAACTCGTCTCATGGAGCGTGAAATTATCGAGATTGCGCCCCTTGCCTATATGCGTGGACGAACCTTGGATGATGCCTTTGTTATTCTCGATGAGGCACAAAATACGACCATCATGCAGATGAAGATGTTCTTGACGCGTTTAGGCTTTAATTCTAAGATGATTGTCAATGGAGATATCAGTCAGATTGACCTTCCGCGTAACGTCAAGTCCGGTTTGATTGATGCCCAAGAAAAACTCAAGAACATTCACCAGATTGACTTTGTTCATTTTTCAGCTAAGGATGTGGTTCGCCATCCAGTTGTCGCTCAGATTATCCGAGCTTATGAACCAGCACCGATTAAAAATGAAGAGCATGAAGAAGTCCAAGAAGAAACAGAATAGCAAAAAAGAGCAGTTCAGGTGGAATTGCTCTTTCTTTTATCTGATAATTAGATTTTTTAGATTAGTTCATCAATTGGAGTATGGTTTTTATCGAGACCTTGGGCTACTGGAAGACTGGTTAAGTAACCTTGATAAGTAGTAACACCTTGGCGCAAGCCCTCATCCTCAGAGATTGCTTGTACAAAACCTTTACCAGCCAAAGCTTCGATATAAGGAAGAGTGACATTAGTTAGGGCAATGGTTGAAGTACGAGCAACCGCACCAGGGATATTGGCAACGGCATAGTGGAGCACACCGTGTTTTTCATAGACAGGCTCATCGTGGGTTGTCACACGGTCAGCTGTCTCGATAACGCCACCTTGGTCAACAGCAACGTCAACGATGACAGATCCTGGACGCATTTGCTTGACCATCTCATCCGTCACCAGTTTCGGAGCTTTGGCACCAGGGATGAGAACCGCCCCAATAACAACATCCGCATCTCTCACACTGGCTTCGATGTTAAATGAATTGGACATGAGAGTTTGAATTTGGTGACCAAAGACCTCCTCTAAAACGGAGAGACGTTTAGCACTGATATCAAGGATGGTTACTTGCGCTCCCAATCCTAAAGCGATGCGGGCAGCATGGGTCCCTACGACACCGCCACCGATGATGGTTACTTTTCCTTTAGGTACACCCGGCACACCACCCAGTAAGACACCAGAACCTCCTGCCTGCTTAGTTAGGAAATGAGCCCCGATTTGGACTGCCATACGGCCTGCAACCTCACTCATAGGGACGAGGAGTGGTAATTGACCTTGGGAATCACGGACAGTTTCATAGGCAATCCCTGTTGTTTTTGCTTCCAACATAGCATCTGCTAATTCTGGAGCAGCGGCCATGTGCAAGTAGGTGAAGAGAAGCAGGTCGTCACGTAAGTAACTATATTCAGAAGCTAGTGGTTCTTTTACTTTCACGACCAATTCAGCTGCCCAGGCTTCATCAGCAGTAGCGACAATTTCAGCTCCTTGCTTTTGATAGTCAGTATCAGTAAAGCCAGAACCGAGACCAGCATTTGTTTCGATAAGGACGCGATGACCACGGCCGACTAAGCTGTGGACACCAGCAGGTGTTAGGGCAACACGGTTTTCATTATTCTTAATTTCTTTTGGAATTCCGATTAACATAGAGAAAAACTCCCTTTCTATTGACGGGTTGTAAATGATTTATCACATTATCTATAAAATAAGGTGATGATTTTATTCTATATGAAACCGCTTTAAAAAGCAAGAAAAATTTGTTGTAATTTATTTTTTATGCTAGACTGGTAGAAAATATTTTTAAATGGAGGAGAAGTATGGAATCAATCTTTTTAAAACTATCCCAGTATCCAATAATGGAGACTGAGCGTTTATTGCTTAGACCTGTAACTTTGGATGATGCGGAAGCAATGTTTGCCTATGCCTCGGACAAGGATAATACACGTTACACTTTTCCAACCAATCAAAGCTTGGAAGAAACTCAAAATAATATTGCTCAGTTCTACTTGGCCAATCCCTTAGGACGCTGGGGAATAGAACTAAAAAGCAATGGTCAGTTTATTGGAACCATTGACTTACACAAGATTGATCCTGTTCTTAAGAAGGCAGCTATTGGCTACATTATCAATAAAAAGTATTGGAATCAAGGATTGACGACAGAAGCCAATCGTGCAGTGATTGAGCTGGCTTTTGAGAAGATTGGAATGAACAAGTTGACCGCCCTTCACGATAAGGATAATCCCGCATCTGGCAAGGTCATGGAGAAATCAGGAATGCATTTTTCTTACGAAGAACCTTATGCTTGTATGGACCAGCATGAAAAAGGACGAATCGTTACAAGAGTTCATTATGTCTTAACCAAGGAAGACTATTTTGCAAATAAATAAGCAGTTGAAAAGAAATTTTTCGACTGTTTTTTCTTCCTCTTACGAATAATCTAAGAGAGGAGAAAATATGGAAGCAATTATCGAGAAAATCAAAGAGTATAAAATCATTGTCATCTGTACTGGTCTGGGCTTACTTGTAGGAGGATTTTTCCTGCTAAAGCCAGCTTCACACATACCTGTCAAAGAAACGAATTTGCAGGCTGAAGTTGTAGCTGTTTCCAAGGATTCGGTATCCGAAAAGGAAGTAAAGAAGGAAGATAAGGAAGAACCGGTTGAACAAGATCTAATCACAGTAGATGTCAAAGGTGCTGTTAAAGCACCTGGAATTTATGATTTGCCGGTGGGTAGTCGGGTCAATGATGCTGTTCAGAAGGCTGGTGGCTTGACAGATCAAGCAGACAGCAAATCGCTTAATCTAGCTCAGAAAGTTAGTGATGAAGCTCTGGTTTATGTTCCCACTAAGGGGGAAGAAGTGGCTAGTCAACAGACTACTTCGGGGACAGCTTCTTCAACAAGCAAGGAAAAGAAGGTCAATCTCAACAAGGCCAGTCTGGAAGAGCTTAAACAGGTCAAAGGATTAGGTGGCAAACGAGCTCAGGACATTATCGATCATCGTGAGACGAATGGCAAATTCAAGTCGGTTGATGAACTTAAGAAGGTCTCTGGCATTGGTGCTAAAACGATAGAAAAGCTAAAAGACTATGTTACAGTGGATTAAGAACCTCCCTATTCCCCTAATTTACCTGAGTTTTCTATTGCTCTGGCTTTACTACGCTATTTTCTCAGCATCCTATCTTGCTTTGTTGGGTTTCGTTTTTCTGCTAATCTGTCTTTTTTTCCAATTTGCTTGGAAATCTGCTAGTAAAGTTCTAATAATTTGCGGAATCTTTGGCTTCTGGTTTCTGTTTCAAAATTGGCAACAGAGTCAAGCTAGTCAAAACCTAGCGGATTCTGTTGAAAGGGTACGGATTTTGCCCGACACTATTAAGGTCAATGGTGACAGTCTATCCTTTCGTGGCAAGGCTGATGGACGCATTTTTCAAGTCTATTATAAATTCCAGTCCGAGGAGGAGAAAGAAACCTTTCAAGCTTTAACCGACCTTCATGAGATAGGACTAGAAGGAAAACTTTCAGAACCAGAGGGGCAGAGAAATTTTGGTGGCTTTGACTACCAAGCCTATCTGAAGACTCAGGGAATTTACCAGACTCTCAATATCAAAAAAATCCAGTCACTTCAAAAGGTTAGCAGTTGGGATATAGGTGAAAACCTGTCCAGCTTACGTCGAAAGGCTGTAGTTTGGATTAAGACACATTTTCCAGACCCTATGCGCAATTACATGACAGGGCTTTTGCTAGGGCATCTGGACACTGACTTTGAGGAGATGAATGAACTTTATTCTAGTCTAGGAATTATCCACCTCTTTGCCTTGTCGGGCATGCAGGTAGGTTTTTTCATGGATGGATTTAAGAAACTATTCTTGCGATCAGGCTTGACCCAAGAAAAGTTGAAATGGCTGACCTATCCCTTTTCCCTTCTCTATGCTGGTATGACAGGATTTTCAGCTTCGGTCATTCGCAGTCTCTTGCAAAAATTACTGGCTCAACATGGTGTTAAGGGCTTGGATAATTTTGCCTTGACGGTTCTTGTCCTCTTTATTATCATGCCTAACTTTTTCTTGACAGCAGGAGGAGTCTTGTCCTGCGCTTATGCTTTTATCTTGACCATGACCAGCAAAGAAGAGGAGGGGCTCAAGGCTGTTGCTAGAGAAAGTCTAGTCATATCCTTGGGCATATTGCCCATTCTGTCCTTCTATTTTGCAGAATTTCAGCCTTGGTCTATCCTTTTGACCTTTGTCTTTTCCTTTCTATTTGACTTAGTCTTCTTACCGCTCCTGTCTATTTTATTTGCCTTTTCATTTCTCTATCCAGTCATTCAGCTGAACTTTATCTTTGAGTGGTTGGAGGGGACTATTCGCTTGGTATCGCAGCTGGCAAGCAGACCGCTTGTCTTTGGACAACCTAATGCATGGCTTTTAATTTTATTGTTAATTTCCTTGGCTTTGATCTATGATTTGAGGAAAAATGTTAAAAAGCTAGCAGTGTTGAGCTTATTGATTACAGGTCTCTTTTTATTGACCAAGCATCCACTGGAAAATGAAATTACCATGCTGGACGTGGGACAAGGCGAAAGTATTTTCCTAAGGGATGTAACCGGTAAAACCATTCTCATAGATGTCGGTGGCAAGGCAGAATCTGATAAGAAAATTGAAAAATGGCAAGAAAAGGTAACGACTAGCAATGCCCAGCGAACCTTGATTCCCTACCTCAAAAGTCGTGGAGTGGCCAAGATTGACCAGCTAATTTTGACCAATACGGACAAGGAACATGTTGGAGATTTGTTGGAGGTGACCAAGGCTTTCCATGTAGGGGAAATTTTAGTGTCAAAAGGCAGTCTGAAACAGAAGGAATTTGTGGCAGAACTACAGGCGACTCAAACCAAGGTGCGTAGTGTGTCAGTGGGAGAGAACTTGCCAATTTTTGGAAGTCAGTTAGAAGTCCTATCTCCAAGGAAAATAGGAGATGGAGATCATGAAGATTCCCTGGTTTTGTATGGAAAACTCTTGGATAAAAATTTTCTTTTCACAGGAAATTTGGAGGAGAAAGGAGAGAAGGACTTGCTGAAGCAATATCCTGACTTAGAGGTGGATGTTTTGAAAGCTAGCCAACATGGCTCTAAAAAATCATCAAGTTCAGCTTTTCTAGAACAGCTCAAACCAGAGATCACTCTCATCTCAGTTGGAAAGAACAATCGAACGAAACTCCCCCATCAGGAAACCCTGACCCGACTGGAAACGATCAATAGCAAAGTTTACCGAACTGACCAGCAAGGGGCTATACGCTTTAAGGGGTGGAATAGTTGGAAAATCGAAAGTGTTCGATAGGAAGGACAAATATTATATATTAGTAAAATAAACTAAAAATCTGTTGCATAATAATGATAAAAACGATATAATGAAAGCGTATTCAATTTTAATGATATAAAACTATTAAAAATTAGTAAAAACCGTTTAATTAGCTAGTTTATGATCTATTGGTCTTTTTCAGTCCAGTGTATCTGCTGTGACAGTGACTAAAAGTTATAGGTATGATTGGAATACGGTTTGGGAATATAGTACCAACTATCACGGCCATCAATATGCTCGGATTCCATCATGGTATCGTTATGATAGCTATTCTGAGTATAAAGTTGGTTCTGGCTGAAATTATGATCGTTATGAGGTACTAAACTACTACAGCGGAGGCTATTAATTCTTAAAGAGTGAGAAAAAGGAGGGCTAGATATGTTGGAGCTTACTCATGTGACCTTAAAAACGCGACAAGTCATCTTACAAGATGTTGATTTTACATTTGAAAAGGGTAGGATTTATGGTATTCTTGCTATAAATGGCTCTGGAAAGACGACACTGTTCCGTGCCATTAGCAATTTAATTCCTATAACTAGTGGAAATATCGTAGCCCCTCCTTCTTTGTTTTATTATGAGAGTATTGAATGGCTGGATGAAAATTTAAGTGGGATGGACTATCTTCGCCTCATAAAAAACATCTGGAAGTCAGACCTAAACTTGAGGGATGAAATTGATTACTGGGAAATGTCGGACTATGTCAGACTTCCCATTCGCAAGTATTCCTTAGGCATGAAGCAACGCTTGGTGATTGCCATGTATTTCCTCAGTCAGGCCAAATGCTGGCTTATGGATGAGATTACAAATGGCTTAGATGAGTATTATCGACAGAAGTTTTTTGATAGGCTAGCACAAATCGATAGACAAGAACAGCTGGTTCTTTTAAGTTCCCACTATAAGGAAGAGTTGCTTGATGTCTGCGATAGAGTAGTAACCATTCATCAGGGGCAAATAGAAGAGGTTTAGTTTATGAAAGAAGTTAGTCTATTTTTATTAAAAAAAGTTTTCAAAAGTCGCTTAAACTGGATTATCTTAGCTTTATTTGTATCTGGACTCGGTGTTACCTTTTATTTTAATAGTCAGACTGCAAACTCCGTCAGCTTGGAGAGCGAGTTGGAAACCCATCTTGTAAAAAATGAGAGAGTCATCAATGAATATGAAGAGAAACTCTCCCAAATATCTGACACCAGCTCGGAGGAATACCAGTTTGCTAAAGAAAATTTAGACTCGCAAAAAAATCATTTGACTCAAAAGACAGAAATTCTGACTTTATTAAAAGAAGGGCGCTGGAAAGAATCCTACTATTTGCAGTGGCAAGATGTAGAGAAGAGTTATGAAATTTTATCAAAGGAACCGACTGCTAGTTCTGACTTAAAAATGGCGGTTGACCGCGAACGAAAGACTTACCAAGCCCTATATCCCTTGAACATAAAAGCGCACAATTTAGTTTATCCGACCTACGGGATTGATCAGATTGTCTGGATTTTAGAGGCTATCATCCCAAGCTTGTTTGTGGTTGCTATTATTTTTATGCTAACGCAACTATTTGCAGAAAGATATCAAAATCATCTGGATACAGCTCAGTTATATCCTTTTTCAAAAGTGACATTTGCAATGTCTTCTCTTGGAGTTGGAGTGGGTTATATAACTGTGCTGTTTATCGGAATCAGCGGATTTTCTTTTCTAGTGGGAAGTCTGATAAGTGGTTTTGGACAGTTAGATTATCCCTATCCAATCTATAGCTTAACCAATCAAGAGGTAACTATTGGGAAAATACAGGATGTGTTATTTCCTAGCTTGCTCTTAGTTTTCTTAGCTTTTATCGTTATTGTGGAAGTCGTCTACTTGATTGCATACTATTTCAAGCAAAAAATGCCTGTCCTCTTTATTTCCTTAATTGGGATAGTTGGCTTATTGTTTGGTATCCAAACCATTCAGCCTCTTCAGAGGATTGCACATCTGATTCCCTTTACTTACTTGCGTTCAGTGGAGATTTTGTCTGGAAGATTACCTAAGCAAATTGATAATGTCAATCTGAATTGGAGCATGGGGATGATTTTACTTCCTTGCCTGATCATCCTTTTGTTAGTGGGGATTCTATTTATCGAAAGATGGGGAAGTTCACGTAAAAAGGAATTTTTTAATAGATCTTAGCTTTCCTATAGGGAAAATAAGTAAAAACTAACATAGAGAGGGAATCAACTTGATTCTCTCTTTTTGATTCGAAAACCAAGCCAAAATACAAACACAAACTTTTAAAAAAAATAACTTTTTACCTTGACAAGAGCTAGAAAACTTGGTATCATATAAAAGTTGAGAAAAGCAGAAGTGAGAGCTTCTCGCCTTGTGACATTAAGTTGCCTGGCCCTACGGATGAAAAGTTTCTAAGAAACGCTATCATAACGTGCGGGCTTGTATATTTACGAGTCCGCTATTGTTTTTCTCTAATAAAACAAAAGAGGTGAAAACCATAGCAAAGCAAGACTTATTCATCAATGATGAGATTCGTGTACGTGAAGTTCGCTTGATCGGTCTTGAGGGAGAACAGTTAGGCATCAAGCCACTCAGTGAAGCGCAAGCTTTGGCTGATAACGCTAATGTTGACCTAGTATTGATTCAACCACAAGCCAAACCACCTGTTGCAAAAATTATGGACTACGGTAAGTTCAAATTTGAGTACCAGAAGAAGCAAAAAGAACAACGTAAAAAACAAAGTGTTGTTACTGTGAAAGAAGTTCGTCTAAGTCCAACTATTGACAAGGGTGACTTTGATACAAAACTTCGCAATGCACGCAAATTCCTTGAAAAAGGAAATAAAGTTAAGGTATCTATTCGCTTTAAGGGTCGTATGATTACCCATAAAGAGATTGGTGCAAAAGTTTTAGCCGAGTTTGCTGAAGCAACTCAAGATATTGCCATCATCGAACAACGTGCTAAAATGGATGGACGTCAAATGTTCATGCAATTGGCGCCAGCGACTGACAAAAAATAATTGTCAGAAAGTTAAATAAAGGAGAAAAAATCATGCCAAAACAAAAAACACACCGCGCATCAGCTAAACGTTTCAAACGTACAGGTTCTGGTGGACTTAAACGTTTCCGTGCTTACACTTCTCACCGTTTCCACGGAAAAACTAAGAAACAACGTCGTCATCTTCGTAAAGCATCTATGGTGCATTCAGGAGATTACAAACGTATCAAAGCAATGCTTACTCGCTTGAAATAATAGCTTGACTGTAAGTAAACAATTCTAGGAAATATTTGGAGGAAATAAAACATGGCACGTGTTAAAGGTGGCGTTGTATCACGCAAACGTCGTAAACGTATTCTTAAATTAGCAAAAGGTTACTATGGAGCTAAACACATCTTGTTCCGTACTGCAAAAGAACAAGTAATGAACTCTTACTACTATGCATACCGTGACCGTCGTCAGAAAAAACGTGACTTCCGCAAATTGTGGATCACTCGTATCAACGCGGCAGCTCGTATGAACGGACTTTCATACTCACAATTGATGCATGGTTTGAAATTGGCTGAGATCGAAGTTAACCGTAAAATGCTTGCTGACTTGGCTGTTAACGATGCAGCAGCTTTCACAGCTCTTGCAGATGCAGCTAAAGCAAAACTTGGTAAATAATAACTGATAAGACTGGAACAGGATTGTCCCAGTCTTTTTAAAAATAAAGGAGAAAAATATGCCTTCAAAAATGCTACACACTTGCTTGCGAGTAGAAAATCTTGAAAAATCAATTGCATTTTATCAAGATGCTTTTGGATTTAAAGAATTGCGCCGCAGAGATTTTCCAGACCATGCCTTCACGATTGTCTATCTAGGTCTTGAGGGTGATGACTATGAGTTGGAGTTGACTTATAACTACGATCACGGTCCGTATGTGGTTGGTGATGGATTTGCCCATATCGCCCTCAGTACACCTGATCTTGAAGCTCTTCATCAAGAGCACAGTGCAAAAGGCTATGAAGTGACTGAGCCAAATGGTCTACCAGGAACTGCACCTAACTATTACTTTGTCAAAGACCCTGATGGCTACAAGGTTGAAGTCATTCGTGAAAAATAATCTCGTGAAGTCAAGTAGAATGTTCGTTTTCTACTTGACTTTTTTTAGCTGAAAGAGTATACTAGTAAAAATTTAACCTTTAAGGGGAGTCCAGAGAGACTCACAAGGTGTCAGATAAAAGAATAGTGCAATTTTCTAGAGGAGACTTTTTGAGTGTGCTCTCTTCTGTTGTACGATTTTAACTGAGGCCTTGCAATCGCAAGGTCTTTTCTTTGTCTGGTCCCCTTAAAATTTAAGGAGGAAAAGTCATGAATCCCACATGTAAGAAACGTTTGGGTGCAATTCGTTTGGAAACCATGAAGGTGGTTGCACAGGAGGAAATCGCGCCAGCAATCTTTGAATTAGTCCTAGAAGGGAAAATGGTTGAAGCTATGCGAGCAGGCCAATTTCTTCATCTTCGTGTGCCTGATGATGCCCATCTCTTGCGCCGTCCTATTTCAATTTCGTCTATTGATAAGGCTAATAAGCAGTGTCATCTCATTTATCGGATTGAAGGGGCTGGGACAGCTATTTTCTCAACCTTAAGTCAGGGAGATACTCTTGATGTGATGGGTCCTCAGGGAAATGGTTTTGACTTGTCTGACCTAGATGAGCAGAGCCAGGTTCTCCTCGTTGGTGGTGGAATTGGTGTTCCGCCCTTGCTTGAGGTGGCCAAGGAATTGCATACGCGTGGTGTGAAAGTAGTGACAGTTCTCGGTTTTGCTAATAAGGATGCTGTTATCCTTGAAAAAGAATTAGCTCAATATGGTCAAGTCTTTGTAACGACAGATGATGGCTCTTATGGTATCAAGGGAAATGTTTCCGTTGTCATTAAGGATTTAGACAATCAATTTGATGCTGTTTACTCATGTGGGGCGCCTGGAATGATGAAGTATATTAATCAAACCTTTTATGACCACCCAAGAGCCTATCTATCTCTGGAATCTCGTATGGCTTGTGGGATGGGGGCTTGCTATGCCTGCGTCCTAAAAGTGCCAGAAAGCGAGACGGTCAGCCAACGCGTCTGTGAAGATGGCCCTGTTTTCCGCACAGGAACAGTTGTATTATAAGGAGAAAATTATGACTACAAATCGTTTACAAGTTTCTCTACCAGGCTTGGATTTGAAAAATCCCATTATTCCAGCATCAGGCTGTTTTGGTTTTGGTCAAGAGTATGCCAAGTACTATGATTTAGACCTTTTAGGTTCTATTATGATCAAGGCGACAACCCTTGAACCACGCTTTGGCAATCCAACTCCAAGGGTGGCAGAGACACCTGCTGGTATGATCAATGCAATTGGCTTGCAAAATCCGGGTTTGGAAGTTGTTTTGGCTGAAAAGTTACCTTGGTTGGAAAGAGAATATCCAAATCTTCCCATCATTGCCAATGTAGCTGGTTTTTCAAAACAAGAATATGCGGCTGTTTCTCATGGTATTTCTAAGGCAGCCAATGTAAAGGCTATTGAGCTCAATATTTCTTGCCCCAATGTAGATCACTGTAATCATGGACTCTTGATTGGTCAAGATCCAGATTTAGCCTATGATGTGGTGAAAGCAGCTGTCGAAGCCTCAGATGTGCCAGTTTATGTCAAACTGACCCCTAGTGTGACGGATATCGTTACTGTCGCAAAGGCAGCAGAGGATGCAGGAGCAAGTGGCTTGACTATGATTAATACTCTGGTTGGAATGCGTTTTGACCTCAAAACCAGAAAACCAATCTTGGCCAATGGAACAGGTGGAATGTCTGGTCCAGCAGTCTTTCCAGTAGCCCTCAAACTCATCCGCCAAGTAGCCCAAACAACAGACCTACCTATCATTGGAATGGGGGGAGTGGATTCGGCTGAAGCTGCGCTAGAAATGTATCTGGCTGGGGCATCTGCCATCGGAGTTGGAACAGCCAACTTTACCAATCCTTATGCCTGCCCTGATATCATCGAAAATTTACCAAAAGTCATGGATAAATACGGTATTAGTAGTCTAGAAAATCTCCGCAAGGAAGTAAAAGAGTCTCTGAGATAAACTGCAATTAATCTGTTTTATAGGAAAGTGAAGCTGGAATAGTGTATTATTGTTTCGAAAATATTGTTAGAAACTAATTTGATTTTCTCAATCTATTTGTTCATATTTTATTTCATTTCACTATAGAATTTTTAATGATTAGTAAGTAAACAAGTTAAAAATCCTGATTTCAAGTAAAATCAGGATTTTTTCATGGATGCAATTTTTTCTGGGTCTGGTGTGACACGGAGGGTCTTTTGTCCAGTATAGGTTACAAAGCCGGGTTTTCCACCTGTTGGTTTGTTGAGTTTTTTGACTTCAATCATATCTACCTGAACCAGATTTGACAGGCGACCTTGAGAGAAGTAGGCGGCTAGTTCTGCCGCGTCTGTCTTGACTTCATCAGATGGGTCAAGATTGCCTGAGATGACAACATGGCTTCCAGGGATGTCCTTGGCATGGAACCAAAGTTCCTCCTTGCGGGCCATTTTAAAGGTTAGCTCTTCATTTTGCAGGTTATTGCGGCCGACATAAATGATGGTTTTGCCATCGCTTGCTAGATACTGTTCTGGTTTTTTACGTTTCTGGATTTTCTCCCGTTGTCTTCTGCGAATAAAACCTGTTTGGATTAATTCTTCGCGGATTTCAGCGATTTCTTCCAGTCCAGCTTGGTTGAGGACGGTTTCTACACTTTCCAGATAGAGAATGGTTGCCTTGGTTTCCTCAATCAAATCAGTCAAGTATTTGACAGCTTCTTTGAGTTTCTGATACCGTTTAAAATAGCGTTGGGCATTCTGGTTGGGAGTCAGAGCCTTATCAAGCGCAATCATGATAGGTTGGTTGGTGTAGTAGTTGTCCAGGATAACCTGGTCTTGGTCGTTAGGCACTTGGTGGAGGAAGGTTGTCAGCAATTCCCCTTTTTGGCGAAATTCTTCAGCATTGTCTGTCGCCAGTAACTCTTTTTCCTGTTTTTTGAGTTTGTGGCGGTTTTTCTGAAGTTCATTTTCAACACGACGAATGAGTTCATTGGCTTGCTGTTTGACGCGGTCGCGCTCAGCCTTATCCTTATAGTAGGTGTCCAACAAATCAGAAAGACTGGTAAAAGGTTCTCCCACCTGATTTGCAAAAGGAACTGAGCTGAAGGAAGTCTCAGTCAAGCATGGCTTGGTTTCCTGATTGAAAAAGTTTCGGAAAGTGGAAAGTTTTTCGGTAATCAGAATGTTTTCCAATTCATTTGCAGTATCGCGTCCCAGACCTTGAAAGAGGCTTTGAAGGTTTTTAGCTGTCGTTTCCTGTGTTTGTAGGATTTCAAAGAGCTTTTCATCCTTGACCGTGAACGGATTGAGAGATTCGGTACTTGGCGGAGCGATATAGGTCGATCCAGGAAGCAAGGTGCGGTAGCTATTTTGTGAAAAGCCGACGTGTTTAATGACTTCGAGGATTTTGTGGCTACTTTTATCAACGAGTAGAATATTACTGTGTTTGCCCATGATTTCGATAATCAAAGTAGCCTGAATATGGTCCCCAATCTCGTTTTTATTGGAAACCGTTATTTCCACAATGCGGTCATTTTCAATCTGCTCGATCGATTCAATCAGGGCCCCCTGCAAATACTTTCTCAAAACCATGATAAAGGTAGAAGGCTGGGCTGGGTTTTCAAAAGTTGTTTGGGTCAGCTGAATGCGTCCAAAAACTGGATGGGCAGAAAGGAGCAGGCGATGGCTTTGGCGATTGCTGCGAATTTGCAAGACCAACTCTTGTTCAAAAGGTTGATTGATTTTCTGGATGCGACCATTCACTAATTCTCTTCGCAATTCCTCAACCATGTGGTGTAAAAAAAATCCGTCAAATGACATCGTTCTCTCCTTGTGATTGTATTCCATAGTATTATATCAAAAAGGTAGAATAAAATCATGGAAATGTGGTATAATAAAGCCAAGTAAAGAGAAACGAGAAGCACATGTATATTGAAATGGTAGATGAAACTGGTCAAGTTTCAAAAGAAATGTTGCAACAAACCCAAGAAATTTTGGAATTTGCAGCCCAAAAATTAGGAAAAGAAGACAAGGAGATGGCAGTCACTTTTGTGACCAATGAACGTAGTCATGAACTCAATCTGGAGTACCGTGACACAGACCGTCCGACAGATGTTATCAGCCTTGAATATAAGCCAGAGTTGGAAATTGCCTTTGACGAAGAGGACTTGCTTGAAAATCCAGAATTGGCAGAGATGATGTCTGAGTTT
Organism: Streptococcus sp. K0074; assembly: GCF_048843365.1. Lineage (GTDB taxonomy): Bacteria > Bacillota > Bacilli > Lactobacillales > Streptococcaceae > Streptococcus > Streptococcus mitis_BM. Next base: position 1,552,908 of record NZ_CP184836.1, on the reverse strand, counting down.
GATGCCTATATTGGAGAACTGTTCATCTCTATCGATAAGGCTTATGAGCAGGCTGAGGAATATGGTCACAGCTTTGAGCGTGAGATGGGTTTCTTGGCAGTACACGGCTTTTTACATATCAATGGCTATGATCACTACACTCCAGAAGAAGAAGCGGAGATGTTCGGTTTACAAGAAGAAATTTTGACAGCCTATGGACTCACAAGACAATAAACGAAAATGGAAAAATCGTGACCTGATATCCAGTTTAGAATTTGCCCTCACAGGAATTTTTACTGCTATCAAGGAAGAACGCAATATGCGAAAACATGCAGTGACGGCTCTAGTAGTCATTCTTGCAGGTTTTGTTTTTCAGGTGTCACGAATCGAATGGTTATTTCTGCTTTTGAGCATTTTCTTGGTAGTAGCTTTTGAAATTATTAACTCTGCTATCGAAAATGTGGTGGATTTGGCCAGTCACTATCACTTTTCCATGCTGGCTAAAAATGCCAAGGATATGGCAGCTGGCGCGGTATTAGTGGTCTCTCTTTTCGCGGCCTTAACAGGCGCATTGATTTTTCTCCCACGAATCTGGGATTTAATATTTTAAAAAGATAAGAGGAAATTATGACATTTAAATCAGGCTTTGTAGCCATTTTAGGACGTCCCAATGTTGGGAAGTCAACCTTTTTAAATCATGTCATGGGGCAAAAGATTGCCATTATGAGTGACAAGGCGCAGACAACGCGCAATAAAATCATGGGAATTTACACGACCGATAAGGAGCAGATTGTCTTTATCGACACGCCAGGGATTCACAAGCCTAAAACGGCTCTCGGAGATTTCATGGTCGAATCTGCCTACAGCACTCTTCGTGAAGTGGATACAGTTCTTTTTATGGTACCTGCGGATGAAGCGCGTGGTAAGGGAGATGACATGATCATCGAGCGTCTCAAGGCTGCCAAAGTTCCTGTCATTTTGGTTGTGAATAAGATCGATAAGGTTCACCCAGACCAGCTTTTGTCTCAGATTGATGATTTCCGTAATCAAATGGACTTCAAGGAAATTGTACCCATATCAGCCCTTCAGGGAAATAACGTTTCTCGTCTAGTGGATATTTTGAGTGAAAATCTGGATGAAGGATTCCAGTATTTCCCAGCTGACCAAATCACAGACCATCCAGAACGTTTCTTGGTTTCGGAAATGGTTCGCGAGAAAGTTTTGCACCTAACTCGCGAAGAGATTCCTCACTCAGTTGCCGTAGTAGTTGATTCTATGAAACGAGATGAAGAGACAGACAAGGTTCATATCCGTGCAACCATCATGGTCGAGCGCGATAGCCAAAAAGGGATTATCATCGGTAAAGGTGGTGCTATGCTTAAGAAAATCGGTAGCATGGCCCGTCGTGATATCGAACTTATGCTAGGAGACAAGGTCTTCCTAGAAACATGGGTCAAGGTTAAGAAAAACTGGCGAGATAAGAAGCTAGATTTGGCTGACTTTGGCTATAATGAAAAAGAATATTAAGTAGAGGTGGGCTCATGCCTGCTTCTTGTTTTTACAGAAGGAGGACTTATGCCTGAATTACCAGAGGTTGAAACGGTTCGTCGTGGTTTAGAAAAATTGATTCTGGGTAAGAAGATTTCTAGCATTGATATTCGCTATCCCAAGATGATTAAGATGGATTTGGACGAGTTTCGAAAGGAAGTGTCTGGTCAAGTTGTTGAGTCAATGGGACGTCGTGGTAAATATTTGCTTTTTTATCTGACAGACAAGGTCTTGATTTCGCATCTGCGGATGGAGGGCAAGTATTTTTACTATCCAGACCAAGTACCTGAACGCAAGCATGCCCATGTTTTCTTTCAGTTTGAGGACGGTGGAACGCTTGTTTATGAGGATGTACGCAAGTTTGGTACTATGGAACTCTTGTCTCCTGACCTTTTAGATGCCTACTTTATTTCTAAAAAATTAGGGCCTGAACCAAGAGAGCAGGATTTTGATTTGCAGGTCTTTCAATCTGCCCTTGCCAAGTCCAAAAAGCCTATCAAATCTCACTTATTAGACCAAATCTTAGTAGCTGGCCTTGGCAATATCTATGTGGATGAGGTTCTCTGGCGAGCTCAGGTTCATCCAGCAAGACCTTCCCAGACTTTGACATCAGCAGAAGCGACTGCCATTCATGACCAGACCATTGCTGTATTGGGCCAGGCTGTTGAAAAAGGTGGTTCCACCATTCGGACCTATACCAATGCCTTTGGGGAAGATGGAACCATGCAGGATTTTCATCAAGTCTATGACAAGGCTGGTCAAGAATGTTCACGTTGTGGCACCATCATTGAGAAAATCCAACTAGGCGGACGAGGAACTCACTTTTGTCCTCAGTGTCAAAGGAGGAGCTGATGGGAAAAATCATCGGAATCACTGGGGGAATTGCCTCTGGTAAGTCAACCGTGACAAATTTTCTAAGAAAGCAAGGATTTCAAGTGGTGGATGCCGACGCTCTTGTTCACCAACTACAGAAACCTAGTGGTCGTTTGTTTGAGGCTCTAGTCCAGCACTTTGGGCAAGAAATCATCCTTGAAAACGGAGAACTTAATCGCCCTCTCCTAGCTAGTCTTATCTTTTCAAATCCTGAAGAACGGGAATGGTCTAGGATAACTCAAGGAGAGATTATCCGTGAGGAACTAGCTACGTTGAGAGACCAGTTTGCTCAGACAGAAGAGATTTTCTTCATGGATATTCCCCTACTTTTTGAGCAGGACTACAGTGCTTGGTTTGATGAGACTTGGTTGGTCTATGTGGACCGAGATGTCCAAGTAGAACGCTTAATGAAAAGGGACCACTTGTCCAAAGATGAAGCTGAGTTTCGTCTGGCAGCCCAGTGGCCTTCAGAGAAAAAGAAAGATTTGGTCAGCCATGTTTTAAACAACAATGGAAATCAGGACCAGCTTCTTACTCAGGTGTTCTCCCTGCTTGAGGGAGGTAAGCAAGATGACAGAGATTAACTGGAAGGATAATCTGCGCATTGCCTGGTTTGGTAATTTTCTGACAGGAGCCAGTATTTCCTTAGTTGTGCCTTTTATGCCCATCTTTGTGGAAAATCTAGGTGTAGGGAGTGATCAAGCTGCTTTTTATGCAGGATTAGCTATTTCTGTCTCTGCCATTTCTGCAGCACTTTTCTCTCCTATCTGGGGCATCCTTGCTGATAAATACGGTCGAAAACCCATGATGATTCGGGCTGGCCTGGCCATGACTATCACTATGGGAGGCTTGGCCTTTGTCCCAAATATCTATTGGTTAATCTTTCTTCGTTTACTAAACGGTGTATTTGCTGGTTTTGTTCCCAATGCAACGGCCCTTATAGCCAGTCAGGTTCCCAAGGAGAAATCAGGAACTGCCTTAGGTACTTTGTCTACAGGCGTAGTTGCAGGTACTCTAACTGGTCCCTTTATCGGGGGATTTATCGCAGAATTATTTGGCATTCGTACTGTTTTCTTACTGGTTGGTAGTTTTCTATTCTTAGCTGCTGTTTTGACTATTTGCTTTATCAAGGAAGATTTTCAACCAGTAGCCAAGGAAAAGGCCATTCCAACAAAGGAATTATTTACATCAGTTAAATATCCCTATCTCTTGGTCAACCTCTTTCTGACCAGTTTTGTCATCCAATTTTCAGCCCAATCAATCGGCCCTATCTTAGCTCTGTATGTACGCGACTTAGGTCAGACAGAAAATCTTCTCTTTGTGTCTGGTTTGATTGTATCCAGTATGGGCTTTTCCAGCATGATGAGTGCAGGAGTTATGGGCAAGCTAGGTGATAAGGTGGGCAACCATCGCCTCTTGATTGTAGCCCAGTTTTATTCAGTTATCATCTATCTCCTCTGTGCCAATGCCTCTAGTCCGCTTCAACTAGGACTCTATCGTTTCCTCTTTGGCTTGGGAACCGGTGCCTTGATTCCCGGGGTTAATGCCCTTCTCAGCAAGATGACGCCCAAAGCTGGTATTTCGAGGTTCTTTGCCTTTAATCAGGTATTCTTTTATCTGGGCGGTGTCGTTGGTCCCATGGCAGGTTCTGCAGTAGCAGGTCAATTTGGCTACCATGCAGTCTTTTATGCGACAAGCCTTTGTGTTGCCTTTAGTTGTCTCTTTAACCTGCTTCAATTTCGAACATTATTAAAAGTAAAGGAAATCTAGTGCGAGTAAAAATTAATCTCAAATGCTCCTCTTGTGGCAGTATCAATTACCTAACTAGTAAAAATTCAAAAACCCATCCAGACAAGATTGAGGTTTTAAAGTATTGTCCCAAGGAAAGAAAAGTAACCCTACATCTTGAATCTAAGTAGATTTTATGGTAAAATAATAAGGATTTTAAGGAGTTTGATATGTATAACCTATTATTAACCATTTTATTAGTATTATCTGTTGTGATTGTGATTGCGATTTTCATGCAACCAACCAAAAACCAATCCAGCAATGTATTTGATGCCAGCTCAGGTGATTTGTTTGAACGCAGTAAAGCACGCGGTTTTGAAGCTGTAATGCAGCGTTTGACAGGGATTTTAGTCTTTTTCTGGCTAGCTATTGCCTTAGCATTGACGGTATTATCAAGTAGATAAGAAAATAATGGGCAGGACTAGGTCTTTGCCTCTTTTTATTTTTAAAGGATGTGTAAGAAGGTTTTACAGTAAAAGAAAATAAAAAATCTAGAAAGAAAATATGAAAGATAGAATAAAAGAATATTTACAAGACAAGGGAAAGGTAACTGTCAATGACTTAGCTCAGGCTTTGGGAAAAGACGGTTCCAAGGATTTTCGTGAGTTGATTAAAACCTTGTCCTTAATGGAAAGAAAACACCAGATTCGCTTTGAAGAAGATGGAAGTCTGACCTTGGAAGTTAAGAAAAAACACGAGATTACTCTCAAGGGGATTTTTCATGCTCATAAAAATGGCTTTGGCTTTGTTAGTCTGGAAGACGAGGAGGACGACCTTTTTGTAGGAAAAAACGATGTCAACTATGCTATTGATGGTGATACAGTTGAGGTCGTCATCAAAAAAGTCGCTGATCGCAATAAGGGAACAGCAGCGGAAGCAAAAATTATCGATATCTTAGAACACAGTTTGACAACTGTTGTTGGCCAAATCGTTCTAGATCAGGAAAAACCCAAGTATGCGGGTTACATCCGTTCGAAAAATCAGAAAATCAGTCAACCGATCTATGTTAAGAAACCAGCCCTTAAACTCGAGGGAACCGAAGTTCTCAAGGTCTTTATCGATAAATACCCAAGCAAGAAACATGATTTCTTTGTCGCTAGTGTCCTCGATGTGGTGGGGTACTCAACAGATGTCGGAATTGATGTTCTTGAGGTTTTGGAGTCTATGGACATTGTATCCGAGTTTCCAGAAGCTGTTGTCAAGGAGGCAGAAAGTGTGCCTGATGCTCTGTCTCAAAAGGATATGGAAGGTCGTCTGGACTTGAGAGATGAGATTACCTTTACCATTGACGGTGCAGATGCCAAGGACTTGGACGATGCAGTGCATATCAAGGAATTGAAAAATGGCAATCTGGAGCTTGGAGTTCACATAGCAGACGTTTCCTACTATGTGACCGAGGGTTCTGCCCTTGACAAGGAAGCCCTTAACCGTGCGACTTCTGTCTATGTGACAGACCGTGTGGTTCCAATGCTTCCAGAACGACTGTCTAATGGAATTTGCTCCCTCAATCCTCAAGTTGACCGCCTGACCCAGTCTGCCATTATGGAGATTGATAAACATGGTCGTGTGGTCAATTACACCATTACACAAACAGTTATCAAGACAAGCTTCCGTATGACCTATAGTGATGTCAATGATATCCTAGCTGGCGACGAGGAAAAGCGACAAGAATATCAGAAAATTGTTCCTAGTATCGAACTTATGGCCAAGCTTCATGAAACTCTAGAAAACATGCGTGTGAAACGTGGAGCTCTCAATTTCGATACCAATGAAGCCAAGATTTTAGTGGATAAACAAGGTAAGCCTGTTGATATCGTTCTTCGTCAGCGTGGTGTTGCCGAGCGGATGATCGAGTCCTTTATGCTGATGGCCAATGAAACAGTTGCTGAGCATTTTAGTAAGCTGGATCTACCTTTCATTTATCGTATCCATGAGGAGCCTAAGGCTGAAAAAGTTCAGAAGTTTATTGATTATGCTTCGAGCTTTGGCTTGCGCATTTATGGGACTGCCAGCGAGATTAGCCAGGAGGCCCTCCAAGACATCATGCGTACTGTTGAGGGAGAGCCTTATGCGGATGTATTGTCTATGATGCTTCTTCGCTCCATGCAGCAGGCTCGCTATTCGGAGCATAATCACGGTCACTATGGATTAGCAGCAGATTACTACACTCACTTTACTAGTCCGATTCGTCGTTATCCAGACCTTCTTGTTCACCGTATGATTCGTGATTACGGTCGTTCTAAGGAAATAGCAGAGCATTTTGAACAAGTGATTCCAGAGATTGCGACCCAGTCTTCCAACCGTGAACGTCGTGCCATTGAGGCTGAGCGTGAAGTCGAAGCCATGAAAAAGGCTGAGTATATGGAAGAATACGTAGGCGAAGAATACGATGCGGTTGTATCAAGTATTGTCAAGTTTGGTCTCTTTGTTGAATTGCCGAATACAGTTGAGGGCTTGATTCACATCACTAATCTACCTGAATTTTATCATTTCAATGAACGTGATTTGACCCTGCTTGGGGAGAAATCGGGTACAACCTTCCGTGTAGGTCAGCAAATCCGTATCCGAGTTGAAAGAGCCGACAAGATGACGGGTGAAATTGACTTTTCTTACATCCCAAGTGAGTTTGATGTGATTGAAAAAGGCTTGAAACAAGCTGGTTGCAAAGACAGAGGGCGTGGTTCAAATCGTCGTTCAGATAAGAAGGAAGATAAGAGAAAATCAGGACGCTCAAATGATAAGCGCAAGCATTCACAAAAAGACAAGAAGAAAAAAGGAAAGAATCCTTTTTATAAGGAAGTAGCTAAGAAAGGAGCTAAGCATGGCAAAGGGCGAGGGAAAGGTCGTCGCACAAAATAAAAAGGCGCGCCACGACTATACAATCGTAGATACGCTAGAGGCAGGGATGGTCCTGACAGGAACTGAAATCAAGAGTGTACGAGCTGCTCGAATCAATCTCAAGGATGGCTTTGCCCAAGTAAAAAATGGGGAGGTCTGGTTGAGCAATGTTCATATTGCTCCTTACGAAGAGGGCAATATCTGGAACCAAGAACCAGAACGTCGTCGTAAACTCCTGCTCCATAAGAAACAAATCCAAAAATTAGAACAAGAGACTAAAGGAACAGGAATGACCCTGGTTCCCCTTAAGGTCTATATCAAAGATGGTTACGCTAAACTCCTTTTAGGTTTAGCTAAAGGGAAGCATGACTATGATAAACGGGAGTCTATCAAACGACGTGAGCAAAACCGCGACATCGCGCGTGTTATGAAAGCTGTTAATCAGCGATAAAAAGAGGAAATGAAGATGGAAAAACTAGTTGCCTATAAACGTATGCCTTTGTGGACTAAAGAAACCATGCCAGAGGCTGTTCAGCAGAAACACAATACCAAGGTTGGGACTTGGGGGAAAATTACTGTTTTGAAGGGAACTCTCAAGTTTATTGAATTGACAGAATATGGTGAGGTTTTAGCTGAGCACCTCTTTGAAGCAGGGGCTGAGAATCCCATGGCACAACCACAAGCCTGGCACCGAGTGGAGGCTGTAACAGATGATGTAGAATGGTATTTAGAATTTTATTGTAAACCTGAGGATTATTTCCCTAAGAAATACAATACCAATCCGGTTCATTCAGAGGTACTAGAGGCAATGCAGACAGTAAAACCAGGAAAAGCCTTGGATTTGGGCTGTGGTCAGGGCCGTAACTCTCTCTTTCTTGCACAGAATGGTTTTGATGTTACAGCTGTAGATCAAAATGAATTATCTCTTGAAATCTTGCAAAGCATTGTTGAGCAGGAAGACCTGGATATGCCTGTTGGTCTTTACGATATCAATTCAGCTAGCATTGGGCAAGACTATGATTTCATCATATCGACAGTTGTTTTGATGTTTCTGCAAGCAGATCGCATTCCTGCAATTATCAAAAACATGCAGGATAAAACCACTGTTGGTGGCTACAATCTTATCGTTTGTGCCATGGATACGGAGGACTATCCTTGCTCAGTGAACTTCCCATTTACTTTTAAGGAAGGGGAACTGGCAGACTATTACAAGGACTGGGAATTGGTTAAGTACAATGAAAATCCAGGCCATCTTCACCGTCGTGATGAGAATGGCAATCGTATTCAACTACGATTTGCGACCATGCTAGCTAAAAAAATCAAATAATACTCTTCGAAAATCTCTTCAAACCACGTCAGCGTCGCTTTACCGTACTCAAGTACAGCTTGCGGCTAGCTTCCTAGTTTGCTTTTTGATTTTCATTGAGTATAAACATGAATAGAGATTAGGAGAATATCCTGATCTTTTTTCTTTTTTGCGAATAATATAGAAAAGGAGGGAAATCATGTTTGTTGCGAGAAATGCTAGGGGACAGCTGGTAAATGTGTTAGAGGGTGAGCTTGAGAAGGAAGAATACACTTGCCCAGCTTGTGGAGGTCAGCTCCGTTTGCGTCAAGGATCAAGTGTAAGGACCCATTTTGCTCATAAATCCCTAAAAGACTGCGATTATTCCTTTGAAAATGAAAGTCCAGAACACCTGGCAAATAAGGAATCCCTTTATCACTGGTTGAAAAAAGAGACAGGAGTACAATTAGAATACCCTCTTCCAGATCTTAAACAGATTGCAGATCTATTTGTAAATGGTCATCTTGCTCTAGAAGTTCAGTGTAGTCCCTTGCCGCAAAAACTTCTTAAAGAGCGAAGTGAGGGCTATCGTAGTCAGGGTTACCAAGTACTGTGGTTGCTGGGGGAAAAACTTTGGCTCAAGGAGCGGTTGACTCGTCTGCAACAAGGTTTTCTATACTTCAGTCAAAATATGGGATTTTATGTTTGGGAATTAGACAGTGAAAAGCAAGTTTTAAGACTCAAATACCTGATTCACCAAGATCTCCGAGGTAAACTCCATTATCAGATTAAGGAATTTCCCTATGGTCACGGTAGTCTACTGGAGATATTACGTCTTCCCTATAAGAAACAAAAAATATCGCATTTTACCGTTTCCCAGGACAAGGACATCTGTCGCTATATCCGGCAACAACTGTATTATAAAAATCCTTTTTGGATGAAAGAACAAGCAGAAGCCTATCAGAAGGGAGAAAATCTCCTGACTTATGGACTAAAAGAATGGTATCCACAAATTCGACCACTAGTAGGCGATTTTTGCCAAATTGAGCAAGATTTGATTCGCTATTATCAGTATTTTCAAACCTATTACCGAGAAAATTCTCAAAATGATTGGCAAAAGCTTTATCCACCAGCCTTTTATCAGCAATATTTCTTGAAAAATATGGTAAAATAGAAAGGATGGAGGAATCTAATGGTATTACAACGACAAGAAATAAATAAAAAAGATAAATGGGATCTATCAACGATCTATCAAACAGATCAGGCTTGGGAAGAAGCCTTACAAGTTTTAACAGATAAATTAGAGACAGTTGCTCGTTTTGCAGGTCATTTGTTAGATAGTGCTGATAGTTTACTTGAAATTACTGAATATTCACTTGAAATGGAACGCCAGATGGAGAAACTTTACGTTTATGCTCATATGAAAAATGACCAAGACACGCGTGAAGCCAAGTATCAAGAGTACTACGCCAAGGCAATGACTCTATACAGCCAGCTAGACCAAGCCTTTTCATTCTATGAACCTGAATTTATGGAGATTAGTGAAAAGCAGTATGCTGACTTTTTAGAGTCTCAACCAAAATTGCAGGTTTATCAACACTATTTTGACAAGCTATTGCAAGGCAAGGACCATGTTCTTTCACAACGTGAAGAAGAGCTATTAGCTGGAGCTGGAGAAATCTTTGGTTCGGCAAGTGAAACCTTCGCTATCTTGGACAATGCGGATATTGTATTCCCTTATGTCCTTGACGATGATGGTAAGGAAGTTCAGCTATCTCATGGAACTTACACACGTTTGATGGAGTCTAAAAATCGTGAGGTGCGTCGTGGTGCCTATCAAGCTCTTTATGCGACTTATGAACAATTCCAACACACCTATGCCAAAACCTTGCAAACCAATGTTAAAGTGCAAAACTACCGTGCCAAAGTTCGCAACTATAAGAGTGCTCGTCATGCAGCCCTAGCGGCGAATTTTGTTCCAGAGAGTGTTTATGACAATTTGGTAGCAGCAGTTCGCAAGCATTTGCCACTCTTGCATCGTTATCTTAAGCTTCGTTCTAAAATCTTGGGGATTTCAGACCTCAAGATGTACGATGTCTACACACCGCTTTCATCTGTTGAATACAGTTTTACTTACCAAGAAGCCTTGAAAAAGGCAGAAGATGCTTTGGCAGTCTTGGGTGAGGATTACTTGAGCCGTGTTAAACGTGCCTTCAGCGAACGTTGGATTGATGTTTACGAAAACCAAGGCAAGCGTTCAGGTGCCTACTCAGGTGGTTCTTATGATACCAATGCCTTTATGCTTCTTAACTGGCAGGACAATCTGGACAATCTCTTTACCCTTGTTCATGAAACAGGCCACAGTATGCACTCAAGCTATACTCGTGAAACGCAGCCTTATGTTTACGGAGATTATTCTATCTTTTTGGCAGAGATTGCATCAACGACCAATGAAAATATCTTGACGGAGAAATTATTGGAAGAAGTGGAAGACGACGCAACGCGCTTTGCTATTCTTAATAACTTCCTAGATGGTTTCCGTGGAACAGTTTTCCGTCAAACTCAATTCGCTGAGTTTGAACACGCTATTCACCAAGCGGATCAAAATGGGGAAGTCTTGACCAGTGATTTCCTAAATAAACTCTACGCAGACTTGAACCAAGAGTATTATGGTTTGAGTAAGGAAGACAATCCTGAAATCCAATACGAGTGGGCCCGAATTCCACACTTCTACTATAACTACTATGTATACCAATATTCAACAGGCTTTGCAGCAGCCTCAGCCTTGGCTGAAAAGATTGTCCATGGTAGTCAAGAAGACCGTGACCGCTATATCGACTATCTCAAGGCAGGTAAGTCTGACTATCCACTTAATGTCATGAGAAAAGCTGGTGTTGATATGGAGAAGGAAGACTATCTCAATGATGCCTTTGCAGTCTTTGAACGTCGTTTGAATGAGTTTGAAGCCCTTGTTGAAAAATTGGGATTGGCATAAGATGGTTGAATCGTATAGTAAGAATGCCAACCATAACATGCGTCGCCCTGTCGTCAAGGAAGAAATTGTAGACTTGATGCGTCAGCGCCAAAAGCAAGTCACAGGATCTTTGAAAGAATTGGAAGACTTTGCCCGCAAGGAAAATATTCCCATTATTCCCCATGAAACGGTTGCTTATTTCCGTTTTCTCATGGAAACCATACAACCTAAAAACATTCTGGAAATAGGGACGGCTATCGGTTTTTCAGCCCTCTTGATGGCAGAACATGCGCCAAATGCCAAGATTACAACCATTGACCGCAATCCAGAAATGATTGGTTTTGCCAAGGAAAATTTTGCCAAGTTTGACAGTCGTAAGCAAATCACACTCCTAGAAGGAGATGCGGTAGATGTCTTATCAACCTTGACAGAGTCCTATGATTTCGTCTTTATGGATTCAGCCAAGTCTAAATACATCGTCTTTCTGCCAGAAATCCTCAAACACTTGGAAGTTGGTGGTGTGGTTGTTTTGGATGATATTTTTCAAGGTGGTGATGTTGCTAAGGATATTATGGAAGTCCGTCGTGGCCAGCGAACCATTTACAGAGGACTTCAAAGACTATTTGATGCAACCTTAGACAATCCAGGACTCACTGCAACATTAGTACCTTTAGGGGACGGCATTCTCATGCTTCGTAAAAATGTAGCAGACGTTCAATTGCCTGTTAGCGAATGATTTTCAGAATAATTTAAGAAAATATAGTAAAATAGATAGGGTAACACTTATCTCAAAGGAGTAGACATGAAGAAAAAACTATTGGCAGGTGCCATTACACTATTATCAGTAGCAACTTTAGCAGCTTGTTCCAAAGGTTCAGAAGGTGCAGACCTTATCAGCATGAAAGGGGATGTCATCACAGAACATCAATTTTATGAGCAAGTGAAAAGCAACCCTTCAGCTCAACAAGTCTTGTTGAACATGACCATCCAAAAAGTATTTGAGAAACAATACGGTTCTGAAGTAGATGACAAAGAAGTCAATGATACTATTGCCGAAGAAGAGAAACAATATGGTGAGAACTACCAACGTGTCTTGTCACAAGCAGGTATGACTCTTGAAACACGTAAAGCGCAAATTCGTACAAGTAAATTGGTTGAGTTGGCAGTTAAAAAAGCAGCAGAAGCTGAATTGACGGATGATGCTTACAAGAAGGCCTTTGACGAGTACACTCCAGATGTAACGGCTCAAATTATCCGTTTGGACAATGAAGACAAGGCCAAAGAAATTCTTGAAAAAGCTAAAGCTAGTGATGCAGACTTTGCTCAATTAGCCAAAGATAACTCAACTGATGAGAAAACTAAGGCGAATGGTGGAGAAATCACCTTTGATTCTGCTTCAACAGAAGTACCAGATCAAGTTAAGAAAGCAACTTTTGCATTAGATGTAAATGGAGTTTCTGATGTGATTAGTGTTACTGGAACACAAGCCTACAGCAGCCAATATTACATTGTGAAACTCATTAAGAAAACAGAAAAATCATCTAATATTGATGACTACAAAGAAAAATTAAAAACTGTTATCTTGACTCAAAAACAAAATGATTCAACATTTGTTCAAAGCATTATCGGAAAAGAATTGCAAGCAGCCAATATCAAGGTTAAGGACCAAGCCTTCCAAAATATCTTTACCCAATATATCGGTGGTGGAGATTCAAGCTCAAGTAGTTCATCAAAAGAATAAAACAGAAAAGAGCCAAGTGCTCTTTTTCTTATGACAAAAATGGTCTATCTGATGGATAAGAGTTTTTTTCTTTCGGAAAAAATGGTATAATAGCAATCAAAACTAGAAAACAAACGGAATTTGGGAAGCAATTGTGTTGTTCTCATTAGATTGGTGATACTATGAAGATTAGTAAAAGGCACCTATTAAATTATTCTATTCTAGTTCCTTACTTACTTTTATCTATTCTGGGCTTGATTGTGGTTTATTCGACAACCAGTGCTATTTTAATTCAAGAAGGCCAAAGTGCACTGCAATTGGTCCGAAGTCAGGGACTATTTTGGATATTTAGTTTGATACTGATTGCCTTGATATATAAGTTGAGACTGAATTTTTTAAGAAATGAACGTCTTTTATTTATCGTTATGTTCGTTGAGCTGATTCTTTTAGTTTTGGCTCGTTTGATTGGTATTCCTGTCAATGGAGCCTATGGCTGGATTTCTGTAGGACCTTTGACAATTCAGCCAGCCGAATACTTGAAAATTATTATTATTTGGTATTTAGCAAACAGATTTTCCAAACAACAAGAGGATATAGCTATTTATGATTTTCAAGTTTTGACACAGAATCAGTGGCTTCCTCGTGCGTTTAATGACTGGCGCTTTGTTCTCTTTGTACTGATTGGGAGCCTTGCTATTTTCCCAGATTTGGGGAATGCTACAATCCTAGCGCTGGTCGCCTTGATTATGTATACAGTTAGTGGGATTGCTCATCGTTGGTTTATAGTCTTTATCGGTGTATTGTTTGGAGTTTCAGCCCTATCTCTATCAGCTATTTCTGTAATTGGGGTTGATAAGTTTTCAAAAGTTCCAGTATTTGGTTACGTGGCCAAGCGTTTCAGTGCCTACTTTAATCCCTTTGCTGATTTGGCAGGAGCTGGTCACCAACTTGCAAATTCCTACTTTGCTATGGTAAATGGTGGATGGTTTGGTTTAGGCTTAGGAAATTCAATAGAAAAACGTGGTTATTTACCAGAGGCCCATACAGACTTTGTATTTTCAATTGTCATTGAAGAGTTTGGATTTGTGGGAGCCAGTTTGATTTTGGCACTTGTCTTTTTCCTGATTTTGCGAATTATCCTAGTAGGAATTCGTGCTAAGAATCCCTTTAATTCTATGATGGCGATTGGGGTTGGGGGGATGATGTTGGTACAGGTCTTTGTCAATATCGGTGGAATTTCTGGTATTATTCCCTCGACAGGAGTAACCTTCCCCTTCTTATCGCAAGGAGGGAACAGTCTCCTAGTCTTGTCTGTAGCCATCGCCTTTGTCTTAAATATTGATGCAAGTGAAAAACGTGCCCAATTATATGAGGAGTTAGAAGCTCACTCATCAAACTATATGTAGAGCTGAGAGTGGAAAGGATTACCTATGTCTCTTCAAAAATTAGAAAACTATAGTAATAAAGCTGTTATACAAGAAGAAGTATTGATTTTAACAGAATTGTTAGAAGATATTACTAAAAACATGCTTGCCCCAGAGACTTTTGAAAAAATCATACAGTTGAAGGAATTGTCAACTCAAGAAGATTATCAAGGTTTGAATCAATTAGTTACCAGTTTGACAAATGATGAAATGGCTTATATTTCACGCTATTTCTCTATCTTGCCTCTTTTGATTAATATTTCAGAAGACGTGGATTTGGCCTATGAAATCAACCATCAAAATAATATCGATCAAGATTATCTTGGTAAATTATCAGCAACGATCAAAATGGTTGCAGAAAAAGAAAATGCGGTTGAAATTCTAGAACACTTGAATGTTGTCCCTGTTTTGACAGCCCATCCAACACAAGTGCAACGTAAGAGTATGTTGGATTTGACTAACCATATCCATACCCTCTTGCGTAAGTACCGTGATGTGAAATTAGGTTTGATTAATAAGGAAAAATGGCATAATGATCTCCGTCGTTACATTGAGATTATCATGCAGACAGATATGATTCGTGAAAAGAAATTGAAAGTAACCAATGAAATTACGAATGTTATGGAATACTACAATAGTTCATTCCTGAAAGCTGTTCCTCATTTGACTGCTGAGTACAAGCGTCTGGCTAAAAAACACGGCTTGGAGTTGAAACATCCTAAACCAATTACCATGGGAATGTGGATTGGTGGAGACCGTGATGGGAATCCTTTTGTTACAGCAGATACCTTGAAACAATCTGCTATGACTCAGTGTGAAGTCATCATGAACTACTATGATGAAAAGATTTACCAACTTTATCGTGAATTCTCCCTCTCAACTAGTATTGTCAATGTAAGCAAGCAAGTCAGAGAAATGGCTCGTCAATCTAAGGATAACTCTATTTACCGTGAAAAAGAGCTTTACCGCCGTGCCTTGTTTGATATTCAATCAAAAATCCAAGCAACAAAAACCTATCTGATTGAGGATAAGGAAGTTGGGGCTCGCTATGAAACGGCCAATGATTTTTATAAGGATTTAATTACTATTCGTGATTCCCTCTTGGAAAATAAGGGTGAAGCACTGATTTCTGGTGATTTTGTTGAGTTGATTCAGGCAGTTGAAATTTTTGGTTTCTATTTGGCATCTATTGACATGCGTCAAGATTCTAGTGTTCACGAAGCCTGTGTAGCTGAGCTCTTGAAATCAGCAGGTATTCATTCGCATTATAGTGAACTAAGTGAAGAAGAAAAATGCCAACTTCTCTTGAAAGAATTGGAAGAAGATCCACGTATTCTTTCTGCCACTCACGTTGAAAAATCAGAGTTACTTGAAAAAGAATTAGCAATCTTTAAGGCTGCTCGTAAGTTGAAAGATAAGTTGGGTGATGATGTCATTCGTCAGACTATCATTTCACATGCAACCAGCGTATCAGACATGTTGGAATTGGCTATCTTGCTAAAAGAAGTAGGGTTAGTTGATAAAGAAAGAGCCCGTGTCCAAATCGTTCCTCTCTTTGAAACAATCGAGGACTTGGACCACTCAGAAGAAACCATGAGAGAATACCTTTCTCTTCCTCTTGCTAAGAAATGGATTGCTTCACGTAATAACTATCAAGAAATCATGCTTGGTTACTCTGATAGTAATAAAGATGGTGGTTATCTTTCATCATGTTGGACTCTCTACAAGGCTCAACAACAATTGACTGCTATTGGAGATGAATTTGGCGTTAAGGTTACCTTCTTCCATGGCCGTGGTGGGACTGTCGGTCGTGGTGGTGGACCAACCTATGAAGCCATCACCTCTCAACCGCTCAAGTCAATCAAGGATCGTATCCGTTTGACGGAGCAGGGTGAAGTAATTGGGAATAAATACGGTAACAAAGACGCAGCCTACTATAATCTTGAAATGCTTGTTTCAGCAGCCATTAACCGTATGATTACTCAGAAGAAGAGCGATACCAATACATCAAATCGTTATGAAGCCATTATGGACCAAGTAGTGGACCGTAGTTACGATATCTACCGTGATTTGGTCTTTGGTAATGACCATTTCTATGATTATTTCTTCGAGTCAAGTCCAATCAAGGCTATTTCAAGCTTTAATATTGGTTCTCGTCCAGCCGCTCGTAAGACGATTACTGAAATCGGTGGTTTGCGAGCTATTCCTTGGGTATTCTCATGGTCACAAAGCCGTGTCATGTTCCCTGGCTGGTATGGTGTCGGATCAAGTTTCAAAGAATTTATTGATAAAAATCCAGAAAATATCGCTATCCTACGAGATATGTACCAAAATTGGCCTTTCTTCCAGTCACTTCTTTCAAATGTAGACATGGTCTTGTCAAAATCAAATATGAATATTGCTTTTGAATATGCTAAACTTTGTGAAGATGATCAAGTAAAAGCAATCTATGAGACTATTTTAAATGAATGGCAAGTTACCAAGGAAGTCATCTTGGCTATCGAAGGTTATGATGAACTCTTGGCTGAAAATCCATATCTAAAAGCAAGTTTGGATTACCGTATGCCTTACTTTAATATCCTTAACTATATCCAGTTGGAGTTGATTAAACGTCAACGCCGAGGAGAATTATCAAGCGATCAAGAAAAATTAATCCATACAACCATCAACGGAATTGCGACAGGATTGCGTAATTCAGGCTGATACCTATCAAACTTCCTCTTTTCTATAGGGGAAGTTTTTGAATAGTTCAAAAAAATGCTAAAAGAGTCTTGACAAGTAGTTGAAAAATGATATAATTTAACCATTCAGAAAAGTAATCATATAAACTTTTTAGAGAGTCTGTGGTAGCTGAAAACAGATAAGTGGTGATGATGAAAATTGGGCTGAATGTTATTTAGAATTTGAAATCATAAAAATTCGGTGAGCACACCTTACAGTGCATCTCGTTATTGCGAGACAGAGCGATAGGGAAATTCCCTATAATTGAGGTGGTACCGCGTATTGACGTCCTCACACAAGTTTTTTGTGTGAGGACTTTTTTTGATGGAGGTTAGTATGGAAAGAAAACGATGGCGTCGCTTGTTTATACTCAATGAAAATCAAAGTACAAACTAGGAAGCTAGCCACAGGTTGCTCAAAGCACTGCTTTGAGGTTGTGGATAGAACTGACGAAGTCAGTAACCATAGCTACGGCAAAGTGAAGCTGAAGAGGTTTGAAGAGATTTTCGAAGATTATTAGATAAGTGAAGTATTTTAAAGGAATAAAAAAGGAGAAATAGAATGAAAAATAAACGTTTAATTGGAATTATCGCTGCATTAGCAGTCTTAGTAGCAGGAAGCTTGATTTACTCTTCAATGAATAAACCAGAAGCTAAGAATGAGAAGAAAGTTGCCAAAGTTGGTGTCCTTCAGTTTGTGAGCCATCCATCTCTTGACTTGATTTATAAAGGGATTCAAGATGGACTTGCAGAAGAAGGTTATAAAGATGACCAGTTGAAGATTGACTTTATGAACTCAGAAGGTGACCAAAGTAAGGTTGCGACAATGAGTAAACAATTGGTTGCAAATGGGAATGACCTTGTGGTTGGTATCGCAACACCAGCTGCTCAAGGTTTGGCTAGTGCAACAAAAGATATACCTGTTATCATGGCTGCTATTACAGACCCAATCGGTGCTAACTTGGTTAAAGATTTGAAAAAACCAGGTGGCAACATTACAGGGGTATCTGACCACAACCCAGCTCAACAACAAGTTGAACTCATCAAGGCTCTGACACCAAATGTGAAAACAATCGGTGCTCTTTACTCAAGTAGTGAAGACAATTCAAAAACACAGGTAGAAGAATTTAAAGCTTATGCTGAAAAAGCAGGTTTGACAGTCGAAACATTTGCAGTTCCTTCAACAAATGAAATTGCTTCAACAGTTAACGTTATGACTAGCAAGGTCGATGCTATCTGGGTTCCAATTGATAACACAATTGCTTCAGCCTTCTCAACTGTTGTATCAAGCAACCAATCAGCTAAAAAACCAATCTACCCAAGCGCAACTGCCATGGTAGAAGCAGGTGGTTTGGCATCCGTTGTAGTTGACCAACATGATCTTGGTGTGGCAACTGGTAAAATGATTGCGCAAGTTTTGAAAGGTGCAAAACCAGCTGATACACCAGTCAATGTCTTTTCAACTGGTAAGTCAGTAATCAATAAAAAATTGGCACAAGAACTAGGTATTACTATTCCTGAATCTGTTCTAAAAGAAGCAGGACAAGTGATTGAATAATCTACAATGGAGGAGTTGGGGACATCTCCTCCAATTTTTTACAATAGAAATCATATAGAAAAGGTTAAGAAACAGATGATATTATCTATTATTTCTCAAGGATTTGTCTGGGCTATTTTAGGTCTGGGAATCTTTATGACATTTAGGATTTTAAACTTTCCAGATATGACGACAGAAGGTTCCTTCCCTCTTGGGGGAGCTGTTGCTGTCACTCTGATAACCAAAGGTGTAAATCCCTTTTTAGCGACACTTGTTGCTGTAGGAGCAGGTTGTTTGGCTGGAATGGCAGCAGGGCTTCTTTATACAAAAGGGAAGATTCCGACTTTACTTTCAGGGATTTTGGTGATGACTTCTTGTCACTCTATCATGCTCTTGATTATGGGACGTGCGAATTTAGGACTGCTTGGAACTAAGCAAATCCAGGATGTCTTACCTTTTGATTCAGACTTGAACCAACTCTTGATAGGTCTTATCTTTGTCAGTCTTGTCATTGCTCTCATGCTCTTTTTCTTGGACACCAAACTCGGACAAGCCTATATTGCTACAGGTGACAATCCTGATATGGCTAGAAGTTTCGGAATTCATACTGGGCGCATGGAGCTCATGGGCTTGGTCTTATCCAATGGTGTGATTGCCCTTGCAGGAGCTCTTATTGCCCAGCAAGAAGGCTATGCCGATGTATCTCGAGGAATCGGGGTTATCGTTGTGGGACTTGCAAGTTTGATTATTGGAGAAGTTATTTTCAAGAGTCTGAGTTTGGCAGAGCGTCTGCTTGCCATCGTTGTAGGTTCTATTGCCTATCAATTCTTAGTATGGGCAGTTATCGCGCTTGGCTTTAACACAAGTTACCTTCGTCTATACAGTGCAGTGATTTTAGCAGTCTGCCTCATGATTCCAACATTTAAGCAAACCATCTTGAAAGGAGCCAAATTAAGCAAATGACAGCAATTGTAGAATTAAAAAATGCAACCAAAGTCGTTAAAAATGGCTTTGATGAAGAAAAGATTATTTTAAATGATGTTTCCTTAGAAATTTTTGAACAGGATTTTATCACGATTTTGGGTGGAAATGGCGCTGGTAAATCGACCCTCTTTAACACTATTGCAGGAACCTTGTCCTTAACCAGTGGAACCATCCGTATTTTGGGTGAAGATGTTACCAAGTTTTCACCCGAGAAGCGTGCCAAGTATCTGTCTCGTGTTTTCCAAGATCCAAAGATGGGGACAGCTCCTCGTATGACAGTGGCTGAAAATCTTTTGATTGCCAAGTTTCGTGGTGAAAAACGTGGACTGTTACCAAGACGTCTGGCTAGCTATAAGGATGAATTTCAGGCAACTATTGAAAAAGTAGGAAATGGTCTTGAGAAACACTTGAATACACCGATTGAGTTTTTATCAGGTGGACAAAGACAGGCCTTGAGCCTCTTGATGGCAACCTTGAAGCGTCCTGAATTACTCTTGTTGGACGAGCATACTGCGGCCCTTGATCCAAAGACCAGTGTGGCCTTGATGGAATTGACAGATGAATTTGTCAAGAATGATCAGTTGACAGCACTTATGATTACCCATCATATGGAAGATGCTCTCAAATATGGCAATCGCTTGATTGTCATGAAAGAAGGACGAATTATCCAAGATTTGAACCAAGAAGAAAAAGCAAAAATGAAAATCTCTGATTATTATCAACTCTTTGAATAAAGTAGGGAAAATGAGTGAAATGGTTTACTTTTTTTCTGAAATAAAGTATACTATATAAAGTAAACTATGATAACATGGAGGTATTGTGTATGGTTGACAAACAAGTCATTGAAGAAATCAAAAACAATGCCAACATTGTGGAAGTCATAGGAGATGTGATTTCTTTACAAAAGGCAGGACGGAACTATCTAGGGCTCTGTCCTTTTCATGGTGAAAAAACACCTTCTTTCAACGTTGTAGAGGACAAGCAGTTTTACCACTGTTTTGGTTGTGGTCGCTCGGGTGATGTCTTTAAATTCATCGAGGAGTACCAGGGTGTTCCCTTTATGGAAGCTGTCCAAATCTTAGGTCAGCGTGTTGGAATTGAGGTTGAAAAACCGCTTTATAGTGAACAAAAGCCAGCTTCACCCCACCAAGCTCTTTATGATATGCATGAAGATGCTGCCAAATTTTATCATGCTATTCTCATGACAACGACCATGGGCGAAGAGGCCAGAAACTACCTTTATCAGCGTGGTTTGACAGATGAAGTGCTCAAGCATTTTCGGATTGGTTTAGCACCTCCAGAACGAAACTATCTCTATCAACGTTTGTCTGGTCAGTATCGTGATGAGGATTTCCTAGATTCAGGACTGTTTTACCTCTCAGATGCAAATCAATTTGTAGACACCTTTCACAATCGCATTATGTTTCCCTTAACAAATGACCAAGGAAAGGTTATTGCCTTCTCAGGTCGTATCTGGCAGAAAACGGATTCACAAACTTCTAAGTATAAAAATAGCCGATCGACTGCAATTTTTAACAAAAGTTACGAATTATATCATATGGATAGGGCAAAAAAATCTTCTGGTAAAACCAGTGAGATTTACCTGATGGAAGGATTCATGGATGTCATTGCAGCCTATCGGACTGGAATCGAAAACGCTGTGGCATCCATGGGAACGGCCTTGAGTCGTGAGCATGTTGAGCATCTGAAAAGGCTAACTAAGAAGTTGGTTCTTGTTTACGATGGCGATAAGGCTGGGCAAGCTGCGACATTGAAAGCGCTGGACGAAATTGGTGATATGCCTGTGCAAATCGTCAGCATGCCTGATAACTTGGATCCAGATGAATATCTACAAAAAAATGGTCCAGAAGACTTGGCCTATCTATTAACGAAAACTCGTATTAGTCCGATTGAGTTCTACATTCACCAGTATAAGCCTGAAAATAGTGAAAATTTGCAGGCTCAGATTGAGTTTATTGAAAAAATAGCTCCCTTGATTGTTCAAGAAAAGTCTATCACTGCTCAAAACAGCTATATTCATATTTTAGCTGACAGTCTGGCATCCTTTGATTATGCCCAGATTGAGCAGATTGTTAATGAAAGCCGTCAGGCACAAAGGCAGAATCGCATGGAAGGAATTTCCAGACCGACGCAAATCACTATGCCTGTTACCAAGCAGTTATCGGCTATTATGAGGGCAGAAGCCCATCTACTTTATCGAATGATGGAATCTCCCCTTATTTTGAATGATTACCGTTTGCGAGAAGACTTTTCATTTGATACACCTGAATTTCAGGTTTTATATGACTTGCTTGGCCAGTATGGAAATCTTCCTCCAGAAGTTCTAGCAGAACAGACAGAGGAAGTTGAAAGAGCTTGGTACCAAGTTTTAGCTCAGGATTTACCTGCTGAGATGTCACCTCAGGAACTTAGTGAAGTAGAAATGACTCGAAACAAGGCTCTCTTGAATCAGGATAATATGAGAATCAAAAAGAAGGTGCAGGAAGCTAGCCATGTAGGAGATATCGACACAGCCTTAGAAGAATTGGAACGTTTAATTTCCCAAAAGAGAAGAATGGAGTAATAATGGCAACAAAACAAAAAGAAGTAACAACATTTGACGTACAAGTAGCAGAATTTATCCGTAATCATAAGCAAAAAGGGACAGCAACAGACGATGAAATCAATGCCAGTCTGGTTATTCCTTTTACCTTGGACGCTGATGGGATTGAAGATCTCTTGCAACGGATTCAGGATGCAGGAATTTCTATCACAGATAACGAAGGAAATCCAAGTGCGCGTGTTCTTAGTGCAGAAGAAGAACCAGAACTCAGCGATGAGGACTTGATTGGGTCAACTTCGGCTAAGGTTAATGACCCTGTTCGTATGTACTTGAAAGAAATTGGTGTCGTACCTCTCTTGACCAATGAAGAGGAAAAAGAATTGGCACTGGCTGTTGAAGCTGGTGATATCGAAGCCAAACAACGTCTGGCAGAAGCTAACCTTCGTTTGGTTGTTTCTATTGCTAAACGCTATGTCGGCCGTGGTATGCAGTTCCTTGATTTGATTCAAGAAGGAAATATGGGCTTGATGAAGGCGGTTGACAAGTTTGACTATTCTAAAGGATTCAAGTTCTCAACTTATGCAACCTGGTGGATTCGTCAGGCTATCACTCGTGCCATTGCGGATCAAGCTCGTACCATCCGTATCCCAGTTCATATGGTTGAAACCATCAATAAATTGGTTCGTGAGCAGCGTAACCTCCTTCAAGAATTGGGACAAGATCCAACGCCAGAGCAAATCGCTGAACGTATGGATATGACCCCTGACAAGGTTCGTGAAATCTTGAAGATTGCCCAAGAACCGGTATCCCTTGAAACACCTATCGGTGAAGAGGATGATAGCCACCTTGGGGACTTTATTGAAGATGAAGTGATTGAAAATCCAGTAGACTATACAACTCGTATTGTCTTGCGTGAGCAGTTGGATGAGGTCTTGGATACTCTTACAGACCGTGAAGAAAATGTTTTGCGTCTACGTTTTGGATTAGATGATGGAAAAATGCGTACCCTTGAAGATGTGGGTAAAGTCTTTAATGTGACTCGCGAACGTATCCGTCAGATTGAAGCTAAAGCTTTGAGAAAACTACGTCAACCAAGTCGCAGCAAACCGCTTCGTGATTTTATTGAAGACTAAGAGTGAGGATGAATATGGCTTATACAGAAGAGCAAATTGAAAACATCAAAACACGAATTTTAACAGCCTTGGAAGAAGTCATCGATCCTGAGTTGGGAATCGATATTGTCAACCTTGGTTTGATTTATGAGATTCGTTTTGACGGCGACACAGGGCAAACAGAGATTGATATGACTTTGACAACCATGGGGTGTCCCCTAGCAGATCTTTTGACAGATCAGATTTATGATGCCATGACAGAAGTGCCAGAAGTAACGGATACTGAAGTTAAATTGGTTTGGTATCCAGCCTGGACTGTTGAAAAAATGAGTCGCTATGCACGCATTGCCCTAGGCATTAAGTAATCATATAAAATATGTGAGAGACCATTGGAAGAGCGAGGAAATTTCCCCTCTTTTCCTCTAGTCTCTCCTTTCTTTTGCTGATTTTATTCAAAGAAAATGATATAATAGTAGTTATGGAAAAAAAGAAATTACGCATCAATATGTTGAGTTCAAGTGAGAAAGTAGCAGGACAAGGAGTTTCAGGTGCTTACCGTGAATTAGTTAGTCTTCTTCACCGTGATGCCAAGGACCAATTGATTGTTACAGAAAATCTTCCAATAGAGGCAGATGTGACTCACTTTCATACAATTGATTTCCCCTATTATTTATCAACCTTCCAAAAGAAACGCTCAGGGAGAAAGATTGGCTATGTGCATTTCTTGCCTGATACACTTGAGGGAAGTTTGAAAATTCCATTTTTCTTAAAGGGAATTGTGAAACGTTATGTATTTTCTTTTTACAACCGGATGGAACACTTAGTTGTGGTCAATCCTATGTTTATTGAGGATTTGGTGGCAGCTGGTATTCCACGTGAAAAAGTGACCTATATTCCTAATTTTGTCAATAAGGAAAAATGGCATCCACTTCCACAAGAAGAGGTAGCGAGACTGAGAACAGAGCTAGGTATTAGTGATAATCAGTTTATCGTAGTTGGTGCTGGTCAAGTTCAGAAACGCAAAGGGATTGATGATTTTATCCGTCTGGCTGAGGAATTGCCTCAGATTACCTTTATCTGGGCTGGGGGTTTCTCTTTTGGTGGCATGACAGATGGTTATGAGCGCTACAAGAAAATAATGGAAAATCCTCCTAAGAATTTGATTTTTCCAGGTATCGTGTCACCAGAGCGGATGCGCGAATTGTATGCCCTAGCGGACCTTTTCTTGTTGCCTAGTTACAATGAACTCTTTCCGATGACTATTTTAGAGGCTGCTAGTTGTGAAGCTCCTATTATGTTACGTGATTTGGATCTTTATAAGGTGATTTTGGAGGGAAATTATCGGGCGACAGCAGATAGAGAAGAGATGAAAGAGGCTATTTTAGAATATCAAGCAAATCCTGCTTCCTTAAAAGACCTCAAAGAAAAAGCTAAGAATATTTCCAGAGAGTATTCTGAAGAGCATCTGTTACAAATCTGGTTGGACTTTTATGAGAAACAAGCCACTTTAGTGAGAAAGTAAAAAGTGAGGTAATCTATGCGAATTGGTTTATTTACAGATACCTATTTTCCTCAGGTTTCAGGTGTTGCGACCAGTATTCGAACCTTGAAAACAGAGCTTGAAAAGCAGGGGCACGCTGTTTTTATCTTTACGACGACAGATAAGGATGTCAATCGTTATGAAGATTGGCAAATTATCCGCATTCCAAGTGTTCCCTTCTTTGCTTTTAAGGATCGCCGCTTTGCCTATCGAGGATTCAGTAAGGCGCTTGAAATTGCTAAACAGTATCAGCTGGATATCATCCATACTCAGACAGAATTTTCTCTTGGCCTGTTGGGGATTTGGATTGCCCGTGAATTGAAGATTCCCGTTATTCATACCTATCACACCCAGTACGAAGACTATGTGCATTATATTGCCAAGGGTTTGCTGATTCGTCCGAGTATGGTTAAGTATCTGGTTAGAGGTTTTCTGCACGATGTAGATGGGGTTATTTGCCCTAGTGAGATTGTCCATGACTTGCTATCTGACTATAAGGTTAAGGTTGAAAAACGAGTCATTCCAACAGGGATTGAATTAGCCAAGTTTGAGCGTCCAGAAATCAAGCAAGAAAATCTAAAAGAACTACGTAGTAAACTAGGGATTCAAGATGATGAAAAGATGTTGCTTAGCCTTTCCAGAATTTCCTATGAAAAAAATATTCAAGCAGTACTAGCAGCCTTTGCAGAAGTTTTGAAAGAGGAAGACAAGGTTAAACTGGTAGTTGCTGGGGATGGGCCTTATCTGAATGATCTCAAAGAGCAAGCTCAGAAACTAGAGATTCAAGATTCTGTTGTCTTTACAGGGATGATTGCTCCTAGTGAGACCGCTCTTTACTATAAGGCAGCAGATTTCTTTATTTCAGCATCGACAAGTGAAACCCAAGGTTTGACATATTTGGAAAGCTTAGCCAGTGGAACGCCTGTCATTGCTCATGGAAATCCTTATCTGGACAATCTGATCAATGATAAGATGTTTGGAACCTTGTACTATGGAGAACATGATTTGGCTGGTGCTATTTTGGAAGCCCTGATTGCAACGCCAGATATGAATGAGCATACTTTATCAGAGAAGTTGTACGAGATTTCAGCTGAGAATTTTGGAAAACGGGTGCATGAGTTTTATCTTGATGCTATTATTTCAAATAATTTCCAGAAAGATTTAGCAAAAGATGATACGGTCAGTCAGCGTATTTTTAAGACAGTTTTGTATCTTCCGCAAAAGGTGGTCGCTGTACCGGTAAAAGGCTCTAGACGCATGCTGAAGGCTTCAAAAACACAGTTAATCAGCATAAGAGATTATTGGAAAGACCATGAAGAATAGAAAGAGGACAAGCTATGAAAAAACAATTAATGAGAAGTGGTCATGATAAAAAGATTGCAGGTGTTTGTGCCGGAGTGGCCTATTATCTAGATATGGATCCAACTATCGTTCGCGTAATATGGGGTGTCCTTGCTTTCTGTTACGGAGCGGGAATTGTAGCTTATATCATTTTATGGATTATTGCGCCTGTAGCAACTGACTATTGAAAACTAGCTCAATTCATGCTAAGATAATAGAAAATAGAATGCAACGAAGGAGAGAAAAATGGCATTTGGAGATAATGGAAATCGTAAAAAAACTATGTTTGAGAAAATAACCTTGTTTATCGTGATTATCATGCTAGTAGCAAGTTTATTGGGAATTTTTGCAACTGCAATTGGTGCCCTCAGTAATCTATAAAATAGATTCAAGAAAATTTAGTGACTGGGATTTCCCAGCCCTTTTTTAAAGTGAGAAGAAAAAATGAGTATGTTTTTAGATACAGCTAAGATCAAGGTCAAGGCTGGTAATGGTGGTGATGGCATGGTTGCCTTTCGCCGTGAAAAATATGTCCCTAATGGCGGTCCTTGGGGCGGTGATGGTGGTCGTGGAGGCAATGTCGTCTTCGTTGTAGATGAAGGTCTACGTACCCTCATGGATTTCCGCTATAATCGCCATTTCAAGGCTGATTCTGGTGAGAAAGGAATGACCAAAGGGATGCATGGTCGTGGTGCTGAGGACCTTAGAGTTCGAGTACCACAAGGTACGACTGTTCGTGATGCAGAGACTGGCAAGGTTTTGACAGATTTGATTGAACATGGTCAAGAATTTATCGTTGCCCACGGTGGACGTGGTGGACGTGGAAATATTCGTTTCGCAACACCAAAAAATCCTGCACCTGAAATCTCTGAAAATGGGGAACCAGGTCAGGAACGTGAGTTACAATTGGAACTAAAAATCTTGGCAGATGTCGGTTTAGTAGGTTTCCCATCTGTAGGGAAATCAACACTTTTAAGTGTTATCACATCTGCTAAACCTAAAATTGGTGCCTACCACTTTACGACCATTGTGCCAAATCTTGGTATGGTTCGTACCCAATCGGGTGAATCCTTTGCAGTAGCTGATTTACCAGGTTTGATTGAAGGGGCTAGTCAAGGTGTTGGTTTGGGAACTCAGTTCCTCCGTCACATTGAGCGTACCCGTGTCATCCTTCACATCATTGATATGTCAGCTAGCGAAGGCCGTGATCCTTATGAGGACTACTTAGCTATCAATAAGGAGTTAGAGTCTTATAACCTCCGTCTTATGGAGCGTCCACAGATTATCGTAGCCAACAAAATGGACATGCCTGAGAGTCAAGAAAATCTTAAAGAATTTAAGAAAAAATTTGCTGAAAACTACGATGAATTTGAAGAGTTACCAGCTATCTTCCCAATTTCTGGTTTGACTAAGCAAGGTCTGGCAACGCTATTGGATGCTACAGCTGAATTGTTAGACAAGACACCAGAATTCTTGCTCTATGACGAGTCAGATATGGAAGAAGAAGCATACTACGGCTTTGACGAGGAAGAAAAAGCCTTTGAAATTAGTCGTGATGATGATGCAACGTGGCTACTTTCTGGTGAAAAACTGATGAAACTCTTTAATATGACCAACTTTGATCGTGACGAATCAGTCATGAAATTTGCTCGCCAGCTTCGTGGTATGGGGGTTGATGAAGCCCTTCGTGCGCGTGGTGCTAAAGATGGTGACTTGGTCCGAATTGGTAAATTTGAGTTTGAATTTGTAGACTAGGAGACTGATATGGGAGATAAACCGATATCTTTCCGAGATGCGGATGGTAATTTTGTTTCCGCCGCAGACGTTTGGAATGAAAAGAAATTGGAAGAACTATTTAATCGTCTCAATCCAAATCGTGCCTTGAGGTTGGCACGAACTAAAAAAGACAATCCATCTTAAATACGTAAGATAAAACTCCAATTATCAGTCAAGTTAACTGTAACAAATAGAAGCTAAGATCTAGAAAGGGCAAAATTTGTCCTTTCTTTTCACTTATAAATTATAATATATTGAAATGGAATATAAACAAATAGACTAGGAAATTCAAATCAAATGACTAACAAGGCTTTATAAGTCGTGTTGTCCTATTCTACCTTCAAGACACTGATTTTTTCTATTGAAAAAGAATTTTTTTACAAAAATAGTTGGTTATTTAGTTTATTTATGCTATAATAGGAGCAATTATTTTTAGGAGGTGTCAGTATGTCTTATTTGTTTGAGATATTACCGAGTTTATTGAGCGGTGCAAGCATGACTTTACAGGTTTTTGCACTTGTCTTGATTTTTTCTATTCCCTTGGGCGTTTTGATTGCCTTTGCCTTGCAAGTCCATTGGAAGCTCCTCCATCATCTGATTAACATTTATATCTGGATCATGCGGGGCACACCCTTGCTCTTGCAATTGATCTTTATCTATTATGTGCTCCCAAGTATTGGGATTCGTTTGGACCGTCTTCCAGCGGCCATTATTGCCTTTGTTTTAAATTATGCGGCTTACTTTGCTGAAATCTTCCGTGGGGGGATTGATACCATTCCTAAAGGTCAATATGAGGCTGCTAAGGTCTTGAAGTTTAGTCCTTTTGCCACAGTGCGCTATATTATTTTGCCTCAGGTGACCAAGATTGTTCTTCCTAGTGTCTTTAATGAAGTCATGAGTTTGGTCAAGGATACCTCTCTGGTTTATGCTCTAGGCATTTCAGACCTTATCTTGGCGAGTCGAACAGCTGCCAACCGTGACGCCAGTCTGGTTCCTATGTTCTTGGCAGGAGCCATTTACTTGATTTTGATTGGGATTGTGACAATTATTTCCAAAAAAGTTGAGAAGAAGTACAGTTACTATAGATAGGAGGCTGCCATGTTAGAATTACGAAATATCAATAAGGATTTTGGTGAAAAGCAAATTTTGTCCAATTTCAGTCTAAGCATTCCTGAAAAACAAATCCTGGCTATTGTAGGACCTTCTGGTGGAGGTAAGACAACCCTCTTGCGCATGCTTGCAGGTCTTGAAACTATTGATTCAGGGCAAATCTTTTATAATGGAGAACCTTTAGAACTGGATGAATTGGAGAAGAGGAATCTACTGGGATTTGTCTTCCAAGATTTTCAACTGTTCCCTCATTTATCAGTTCTAGATAATTTGACCTTATCGCCCGTAAAAACCATGGGAATGAAGCAGGATGAGGCTGAGCAGAAGGCGCGAGGGCTTTTGGAACAGTTGGGACTGGCTGGTCATGCAGATGCCTATCCTTTCTCACTATCTGGTGGGCAAAAGCAACGGGTGGCCTTGGCGCGTGCTATGATGATTGACCCAGAAATCATTGGCTACGATGAACCAACTTCTGCCCTAGATCCAGAATTGCGCTTGGAAGTGGAAAAACTGATCTTACAAAATAGGGAACTTGGGATGACGCAGATTGTGGTTACCCACGATTTACAGTTCGCTGAAAATATCGCAGATCAGATTCTCAAGGTTGAGCCCAAGTAGGAGGTGCCAATGACTAATAAGAAAATTGCTTTAGTATTGGTTTCTCTCCTGACTCTCTTTTTAACGGCTTGTACTCAGAAGGCTAGCGATCCAAAGCAGGATAACTGGGATAAGTATCAAGAGCAGGGGAGTATAACTATTGGTTTTGACAATACTTTTGTACCCATGGGATTTGAAGAAAAGAATGGCCAATATACGGGCTTTGATATTGATTTAGCACAAGCTGTCTCTGAAAAATTAGGTTTTAAGGTTCAATTTCAGCCAATCGACTGGGATATGAAGGAGACGGAACTGCAAAATGGAACCATAGATGCCATCTGGAATGGCTATTCTGCCACTGATGAACGCCGAGAGAAGGTTGCCTTTAGCATTCCATATATGGAAAATCAGCAAGTTCTGGTGACGAAAAAAAGCCAGCAGATCCATTCAGTAGAGGATATGAAGGATAAGACCTTGGGAGCCCAAGCCGGTTCCTCTGGTTATTTAGACTTTGAAGCCCAGCCAGATTTACTGAAAAATCGTGTAAAAGACCAGAAGGCCAATCAATACCAGAGTTTCAATGAAGCCTTGATTGATTTGAAAAATGACCGGATTGATGCCTTGTTGATTGACCGAGTGTATGCTAATTACTATCTCCAGTCTGAGGGTATATTAAATGACTACAATGTCTTTTCAGCAGGATTTGAAAGTGAATCCTTTGCAGTCGGAGTTAGACCAGCTGACAAAAGATTACTACAAGCTTTAAACCAAGCCTTTATTGAACTATACCAAGAAGGAAAGTTCCAAGAGATTAGCTATAAATGGTTTGGAGAAGATGTAGCAACAAAAGAAGTGAAAAGTAGAGATTGAGTTTTTACTCAGTCTCTTTTTGCATCAAAAAATCCTCTGGCAAGTACCAGAGGATAAGAGCTTATTTCATTGTTGGGAAGAGCAATACATCACGGATAGTAGTTGTGTCGGTGAGGAGCATGCAGAGACGGTCGATACCAATTCCTAAACCACCTGTTGGCGGCATACCGTATTCAAGAGCTTCAATGTAGTCATAGTCGATTCCTGTCGCTTCATCATCACCAAGTTCTTTGGCTTTAGCTTGGGCTTCGAAACGGCTAAGCTGATCGATTGGGTCGTTCAACTCAGTAAAGGCATTACCGTACTCCTTAGTCATGATGAAGAGCTCGAAGCGGTCAGTAAAGCGATCGTCTTCAGGATTTTTCTTAGCCAGTGGAGATACAGCTACTGGATGTCCATAGACAAAGGTTGGTTGGATCAAAGTTTCTTCAACAAACTCTTCAAAGAAGGCATTGATGATGTGGCCAACTTCAGTGTAGTGTTTTTCAACTGGAACTTTCTTCTCAGCTGCGATTGCCTTAGCTTCTTCCAAAGTCATGTCTTGCCAGAAATCGACACCAGTAATTTCCTTGATAGCATCAACCATGTGAACACGTTTAAATGGTTCGTTAATCTTGATTTCAGTACCTTGATAGTTGACTGGACCATCACCTTTAACTGATTTAGCAGCATGTTGGATAATGCCTTCCGTCAAGTCCATGATGTCTTGGAAGTCTGCATAAGCTTGGTAGACTTCGATAGAAGTGAACTCAGGGTTATGAGTAGCATCCATTCCTTCGTTACGGAAGATACGACCGATTTCATAGACACGTTCCATACCACCCACGATAAGGCGTTTCAAGTGAAGCTCAGTCGCGATACGAAGCACCATGTCAATGTTTTGGGCATTGTGGTGGGTAATAAATGGACGGGCAGTAGCACCACCAGCCTCGTTGTGAAGCACAGGTGTTTCTACTTCAAGGAAGCCTTTTTGGTCAAGGTAACGACGGATTTCAGAAATGATTTTTGAACGAGTGACAAAGCGTTCAAAGCTTTCACGGTTAGAAATCAAGTCAAGGTAACGTTTACGATAAATTGTTTCAACGTCAGTCAAACCGTGGAATTTCTCTGGAAGTGGACGAAGTGCCTTAGACAAGTGTGTAATGTGAGTCGCCTTGATAGAGAGTTCTCCCATATCTGTACGCATCACTTCACCTTCGACACCAAGGAAGTCACCAAGGTCTGCTTTTTTGAAGATTTCGTAGTTTTCTTCACCGACAGCATCCTTACGAACGTAGATCTGGATTTGACCTTCGCGGTCTTGAAGGTGGGCAAATCCAACTTTACCTTTACCACGTTTGGTTACCAAGCGTCCTGCGATAGTAGCTGTTTCGTTTTTATCGTGTAATTGTTCTTTATCGAGGTCAGCAAATTTATCTTTTAATTCTTGTGAATTTGCAGTACGTTCAAAGCGTTTTCCAAAGGGATCGATTCCTTGTTCACGGAGCGCAGCCATTTTTTCACGGCGAACGATTTGCTGGTCATTTAGTTCTTCCATATGTTCTGTTGACATGGGATCCTCCTAGTTTTACTCAAAATTGAATACGATGAGTCATTTTTTGCGATACTCCCATTTTATCATAAATAGCCAAGAAATTCACGGATAATCTTTCAAAACTAAAAAGAACTTGACGCTAAAATCAAGTTCTGTTATTGATAGGAAGTATCATTCCAAGTATCGAGAGTAAATGTTTCAAAATCATGGGTTTCTAGAATGGTCAGGCTGGCATTTGCTAGACCGCCATTTTTACGAAGAAGTGGCTCTTTATATCCTAGAAGAGTACGAAGACTGGCAGTAAGATTGGCACCGTGACCGACAATTAGAATACGCTCAGCTGGACTATCTTTGAGTGATTTGATAAATTGAATGGTCCGTTGTGTTGTGCTGAAGAGGGATTCAGCTCCAAACATTTGAGTGTCAAATTGCGCAAGATTAGATCGGAAAGCTTTGATTTGTTGCGGGTAAATAGATTCCAAGGTTGCAATTTTCAAACCTTCTAACTTCCCAAGTTGCCATTCACGGAGATTAGGGACACTTTCTAAAGGACAGGGAGACTTGAGTTGACTTTGGATAATCTCGGCAGATCTGACCGCTCGAGGTAAATCACTTGAATAAATCTGATCAAAAGGAATTTCCTTGAGATATTGGCCAAGTTGTTTTAGGGTTTCAATGGATTCAGGAAGAAGGGGAGAATCTC
Organism: Streptococcus sp. K0074; assembly: GCF_048843365.1. Classification (GTDB taxonomy): domain Bacteria; phylum Bacillota; class Bacilli; order Lactobacillales; family Streptococcaceae; genus Streptococcus; species Streptococcus mitis_BM. Next base: position 1,520,092 of record NZ_CP184836.1, on the reverse strand, counting down.
CACTGGCACCTTGAAAGCGACCTTCTTGGTTCCAGAGGGTACGACCGTGGCGGACAAAGTAGAGTTTCATTCTTGGTTGCCCTCCAAGATATCTGCAAAGTCAGCTTTTACAAAGCTAGCCAAGTCTTGGGGAGCGACGATAATACTGTGACCAACTTCGCCTGCAGAGACAATCATTTGATCCAAGTCTAGAGCGATCTTATCGATAAAAATGGGATAATTGTGTTTCTGACGAATTCCGACGGGATTATTGGCTCCATGAATATAACCTGTTGTTTTTTCCAAGTCCTTTTGTGGAATCATGCTCACTTTTTTATTGCCAGAAATTTTGGCTAGTTTCTTTTCCGACAAGTGTTGAGTGATAGGCACAATTCCGATAATCGGTCCTGTCTTGTCTCCTAAAAGAGCCAAGGTTTTGAAAATCTGATTTCGTTCATAACCTTGAGGAAGCTCTCCTTCCAGGGCATTGATTTGAATCCCCTGATGTGGGATACCTGCTTTAGACAGAATTTGTTCTACCAATGTTTTTTTGATTTTAACTTTTTTTGCCATTATTTATACTTATCCTCCAATTGGCTCATCCAAATACCAAGCCAGATTCCCAGTGCAAAGAAGAAGGCGATGATGACATACCCAACAAGAGAAAGGCCAGTGTATTGGATACTTTCAGCGTTTCCTGCATTTGGAATCAAGATCAAAAGAGTACTTGATAAGACGATTCCGATGATGAAATGATAGACGCGTGAGTGGTAGTTGTTTAAGGCATAATCCATCAATTTTGAAAAAATGATGAGAGTTGCACCTGCCCCGATTCCAATCGGGAAGAAAGTTCCCAAGAGGTCAAAGGTTTTAAAACCAGTCAACATAGGAGCATAGAGGCCCAAAATCAAAAGTAGATTTGATGGGCTGAGGCCAGGTACCAATACACCAAGAGCCAGCAGTGCACCAGCTAGGACGAAATTAAGAAAGCTGGCACTTAAGGTTCCAACAACAAAATTTAAGGCATAGAGTCCTAGTCCAGAAATGATAAAGGTTGCCCAAAACCAAGCTAAATCAATCTTGTCTCGGTTAGATTCTCGAGTTGATTCTTTGAGAAGGCTAGGAACAGTACCAATGATAGCCCCCGCAAAGCTCCATAAGACAAAGACCTGATAATTTTCAAGCAGGTATTCAATCGGGTAGGAAAATAATCCGATTCCCAGAAGCATACCGATGGCAACTGGAATAAAGTACAAAACATTTTCTTTAAAGTCTTTAAAGGGGTGGGCCAGAAAGCCAATCATCCGTTCATAAATTCCTAAGATTGCTGCTAGAACCCCTCCGGAAATTCCCGGTAGAATAAATCCAAGAGCAATCACAATCCCTTTAATAAGACGTGCTAACCATGAGAGCATATTTTTCCTCCAACTATTTCTATTTCAAAAAATCCTTACTATATTGTATCACAATCAAACACAAAAAGAAAAAGCAAATGATAAACAAATGCTTTTAAGGTTTTAAAAAGAGTTTTCTAAAGGTTTCTTCTTTATTTTTTAAAGAAGAGATTACGTTGATATCTAAATCGTGGTCAAAGCCAGCAATTTTTCCTTTAGATGTGTATTGGTGAATATCATAATCTAAGTCCGTATTAGGTTTGCTTTCGAAAAATCCGGTATTTGAACCATAGGAAGGAATCCAAACAGAGGTAAATTTGCCTGTATCAATACTGTGTTCTTCCATGAAGTAGACACCAACGTAGATTCCGATGTTTTTAGCACCAAGTGATTCTAGCTTTGCTCGAAAGGCTTCAACACCCTCGTTCATATTGGACATGGTTTTTTCTTCCACGTCTAGCCAATAGTAACTAGGGCTGTATGGTGAAGAGGCGTTATAAAAAACTTCAGCGGCTTTTTCCATTTCTTGGACACTTTTTCCAGCTAAATAAGCATAGACACCAACTGGGACATTTCGTTTTTGAAACTCAGTGATATGGGTTTTAAAGGCCTTATCAACACCATTAACATAGGAAGCATCGTTTTCTTTTAAAGACTGAGCGCCACTATGGACACGAACGATAGCTCCAGAAATGTTTTGGGACAGAGTATCGTAATTGATTTCCTCAGGACGCTGCCAACCAGAAACATCAATTACCGGTTTATCTATATTGTGTAGCGCTTGGGTTTCTACTTGCGCGATATTTGACTTTGTTTTTACAGGATGGTCCTCAAAACGAGGGCGATTCAGGATTAAAATGAAAATCATAATCCCAAAAAAACCAAACAAAATAAGCGGATTAATTTTCTTTCTCATATCTCATAATTTTACCTTAAAAATCAAAAAAAATCAAAAAAATACTCAAAAAATGGGTTAAGGAAAGGACTTTAGAGCATTTTCTCATTCAAGGGCGCAGAATGATTTGAAATATGGTATAATAAAAGGGAATTTCTAGAGAAAAGAGAAGATTATGTCAAATTATGCCATTATTTTAGCAGCGGGTAAAGGGACTCGCATGAAATCTGATTTGCCAAAAGTTTTGCACAAGGTTGCGGGTATTTCTATGTTGGAACATGTTTTCCGTAGTGTAGGAGCTATCCAACCTGAAAAGACAGTAACAGTTGTGGGACACAAGGCGGAATTGGTTGAGCAGGTCTTGGCTGGACAGACAGAATTTGTGACTCAATCTGAACAGTTAGGGACTGGTCATGCGGTTATGATGACAGAGCCTATTTTAGAAGGTTTATCAGGTCACACCTTGGTCATTGCAGGAGATACTCCTTTAATCACAGGTGAAAGCTTGAAAAACTTGATTGATTTCCACATCAATCATAAGAATGTAGCGACTATCTTGACTGCTGAAACAGATAATCCTTTCGGCTATGGACGAATTGTTCGTAATGACAATGCTGAGGTTCTTCGCATTGTTGAGCAGAAGGATGCTACAGATTTTGAAAAGCAAATCAAGGAAATCAACACTGGAACTTACGTTTTTGACAACGAGCGTTTGTTTGAGGCTTTGAAAAATATCAATACCAACAACGCTCAAGGCGAATACTATATTACAGATGTCATTGGCATTTTCCGTGAAGCTGGTGAAAAAGTTGGTGCTTATACTTTGAAAGATTTTGATGAAAGTCTTGGGGTAAATGACCGTGTGGCACTTGCGACAGCTGAGTCAGTTATGCGTCGTCGTATCAATCATCAGCACATGGTCAACGGTGTTAGCTTTGTCAACCCAGAAGCAACTTATATCGATATTGATGTTGAGATTGCTCCCGAAGTTCAAATCGAAGCCAACGTTACCTTGAAAGGGCAAACGAAAATTGGTGTTGAGACTGTTTTGACAAATGGAACTTATGTGGTGGATAGCATTATCGGAGCAAGAGCTGTCATTACCAATTCTATGATTGAGGAAAGTAGTGTTGCAGACGGTGTAACAGTCGGTCCTTACGCCCACATTCGTCCAGGTTCAAGTCTGGATGCCCAAGTTCATATTGGTAACTTTGTTGAGGTAAAAGGTTCTTCTATCGGTGAGAATACCAAGGCTGGTCATTTGACTTATATCGGAAACTGTGAAGTGGGTAGCCATGTTAACTTTGGTGCTGGAACCATTACAGTCAACTATGACGGAAAAAACAAATACAAGACAGTTATCGGCAATAATGTCTTTGTTGGTTCAAATTCAACCATTATTGCGCCAGTTGAGTTAGGTGACAATTCCCTCGTTGGTGCTGGCTCAACGATTACTAAAGACGTGCCAGCGGATGCTATTGCTATTGGTCGTGGTCGTCAGGTCAATAAAGACGAATATGCAACACGCCTTCCTCATCATCCTAAGAATCAGTAGGAGTCTATCATGGAATTTGAAGAAAAAACGCTTAGCCGAAAAGAAATCTATCAAGGACCAATATTTAAACTGGTTCAAGATCAGGTTGAATTACCAGAAGGCAAGGGAACTGCCCAACGGGATTTGATTTTCCACAATGGAGCTGTCTGTGTTTTAGCAGTAACGGATGAGCAAAAACTCATCTTGGTCAAGCAGTACCGCAAAGCTATCGAGGCTGTCTCTTACGAAATTCCAGCTGGAAAACTGGAATTAGGAGAAAATACAGACCCTGTTGCAGCAGCTCTGCGTGAATTAGAGGAAGAAACAGCCTATACAGGGAAATTAGAACTCTTGTATGACTTTTATTCAGCCATTGGATTTTGTAATGAAAAGTTAAAACTTTACCTAGCAAGCGATTTGACAAAGGTGGAAAATCCTCGTCCCCAGGATGAGGATGAAACCTTAGAAGTCCTTGAAGTGAGCTTAGAAGAAGCTAAGGAATTGATCCAATCAGGTCATATTTGTGATGCCAAGACAATTATGGCTGTTCAGTATTGGGAATTGCACAAAAAATAGAGGAGGTCAGTATGGGTAAACCTTTATTAACGGATGAAATGATTGAAAGAGCTAATAGAGGCGAAAAAATTTCAGGTCCCCCTTTGCTAGATGATGAGGAGACTAAGATTTTACCAACCTCTTCTTCCCGTTTTGGTTATACCAATCCTAAGGATCATGGCTTTAGCCAAGAAACCTTGAAGATTCAGGTCGAACCGTCTATTCATAAAAGCCGTCGCATTGAAAATACCAAGAGAAATGTCTTCAATTCTAAGTTGAATATGATTTTATTTGCAGTCATCTTTCTCTTGATTTTGCTTGTCTTAGCAATGAAACTTTTGTAATAGAAAAGGAATTGAAATGAAAATAGGAATTATTGCGGCCATGCCAGAAGAACTGGCTTATCTGGTCCAGCATTTAGACAATGCCCAGGAGCAAGTTGTTTTGGGGAATACCTATCATACAGGGACCATTGCCTCTCATGAAGTCGTTCTTGTAGAAAGTGGAATTGGTAAGGTTATGTCTGCTATGAGTGTGGCGATTTTGGCTGATCATTTCCAAGTGGATGCTCTTATTAATACGGGATCAGCTGGGGCAGTAGCAGAGGGGATTGCTGTTGGGGATATTGTGATTGCTGACAAATTAGCCTATCATGATGTGGATGTCACAGCTTTTGGCTACGCTTATGGACAAATGGCGCAACAACCGCTTTATTTCGAATCAGATAAAACCTTTGTTGCTAAAATTCAAGAGAGTCTATATCAATTGGACCAGAACTGGCATCTTGGTTTGATTGCTACAGGAGATAGTTTTGTTGCTGGAAATGACAAGATAGAAGCGATTAAGTCCCATTTTCCAGAAGTTTTAGCAGTTGAGATGGAGGGGGCAGCGATTGCTCAGGCGGCGCATGCCCTTAATCTTCCAGTTTTAGTCATCCGAGCTATGAGTGATAATGCCAACCATGAAGCAAACATCTCTTTTGATGAGTTTATTATCGAAGCTGGACGTCGCTCTGCCCAAGTCTTATTAGCCTTTTTGAAGGCCTTAAATTAAGCGAAAATTTGACAGTTTTTCTAGCTTATGATAAGATTTAAGTAAAGAAAAGCTAGAAAACGTTTCAGAGGATATTATGAGTATTGAAATGACCGTCAGTGAGATTGCAGAGGTCTTAGGATTATCTCGCCAAGCAATCAATAACCGTGTCAAAGAATTACCAGAAGAAGACACAGATAAAAATGACAAAGGGGTAACAGTCGTTACCAGAAGTGGCTTGATTAAGCTAGAAGAAATCTATAAAAAAACGATTTTTGAAGATGAGCCTGTCAGTGAAGATGTCAAGCAACGTGAACTGATGGAGATTCTGGTTGATGAGAAGAATGCAGAAATTCTTCGTCTCTATGAACAATTAAAAGCCAAGGATCGTCAGTTATCAGAAAAAGACGAGCAGATGCGTATCAAAGACCGTCAGATTGCTGAGAAAGACAAACAACTCGATCAGCAGCAACAATTGACCCTTCAAGCCATGAAGGATCAAGAAAATCTTAAGCTAGAGCTGGACCAAGCAAAAGAAGAAGTCCAATCAACTAAGAAAGGCTTTTTTGCTCGTTTATTTGGAGGATAATCAAGGAGCTGTTTAGGTTAAATGCTAACCTGATGGCTTCTTTTGTTTCTAAATAGTATAGTTGCTCAAGTTAAATAACAGTATAGGAGAGGTAGAAAATGGAACGATTAGAAGATTACATTGCTTTCGATTTAGAATTTAATCAGCATGAAGGGCAAACACACTTGATTCAAGTATCGGCAGTGCGTTTTAGAGATGGTCAGGAAATCGATGCCTATGATTCCTATGTCCATACTAGTGTGCCTCTAAAGAGTTTTATCAATGGTTTGACTGGGATTACAGCTGAGACCTTAAAAGATGCTCCCCCAGTGGAGAAAGTTATCAAAGATTTCCAAGAGTTTGTGGGTTCTTTACCCATGGTAGGATACAATGCTGCTAAAAGTGATTTGCCTATTCTAGCAGAGCATGGTTTAGATTATAGCCAACAGTATAAGGTGGATTTGTATGATGAAGCTTTTGAACGCCGTAGTTCGGATTTACATGGTATTGCCAATCTCAAGTTGCAAACCGTTGCCTCATTTCTTGGATTTCAAGGTCAGTCTCATAATAGTTTAGAGGATGCTCGGATGACGGCGCGTGTTTACGAGTCCTTCTTAGAGTCAGATCAAGCTAGAGAATTGTTAGAGAGAGAAAGTAGCCTATCAAACAATCCTTTTGGAGGCTTGAACTTGTCTCAATTATTTGACTAGGAGTGCCTATGAAACCTGAAAAACCTAAAAATCTAGGTTTTAGGAAAATCTACTTTAATCTAGATAAAATTCTCTTTCTCTTTTTCTTGATATTTATGATGATTGAATTTGTCTGGTTACCACTTAATTCTTGGATTGCTGGACTGTTACTCCGTCAGACAGGTTATCTCTTTCTTTCATACAACAATATTTTTGCCATTATAAAAGGGTCGCCATTTGTTAGTCTTGCTTTATTTATTCTGGTAATCGTTAATTTACTGATTGCCTATTACCAAATAGGACTTCTCTTTATCGGAGCTCGACACCTCCTCTATCACGAAAGGAGGACCTTGCTGGAGTACAGTCGCAAGGTCTTTCGCCAAAGTTTCTTATTTATGAGACAAGTGACGATTTCCAAAATGGCCTTTATCTTCTTTTATGTCATAATGCTCTTTCCATTGATTCGAAAGATTTTAAAGATTTATTACCTCAATAAAATTGTCATTCCGGACTTTATTGTTGATTATGTGGAAGACAAGTATTGGCTTGTAGGTATAGTGGTTACTATTCTGGCTTTACTTCTGTTTTATATTTCAGTGCGTTTCATGTTTGCCCTACCTCAGCTTTTATTTGAGAAAAAAACAGTCAAAGAAGCAGTCAAATACAGTCTAGAGAAGACGAGAAAGCACTCATGGTTTTATATTTGGAACTTGCTTTGTATTATCGTCAAAACGTACCTATTTTTCATTCTTTTATTGATTCCAATCTTGGCAAGTCAGGCACTGATGGATGGTTTGACCCATAGGGAATCTCTTGTGCTGGGAATTATCAACTTTGTCTTGATTAAGAATTTCCACTATATGGCTTTGACTTACTTTCTCATTAAGTTTGTTTCCTTTTTGACAGGGGAGGAACTAGAAATCACACCAAGGAGAAAGAAAGACCACTGGATGAGATGGGGAGTGATGGGCTGTGCTTGTATCTTTTTCACTCTTGAGGGTTATGTTTATTTAGAAGCTCCAGTTGCCAATAAACCTTTGATTATCTCTCACAGGGGAGTATCCAATAAGAATGGTGTACAAAATACCGTCCAATCACTAGAAAAAACCGCTCAGTTATCTCCAGATTTCGTTGAGACAGATGTTCAGGAAACAAAAGATGGCCAGTTTGTCATGATGCATGATGCCAATATCAAGAATCTGACAGGAGTTAATGCCAATCCTCAGGATCTCACTTTGGAAGAATTAACCAAACTCAATATTTCAGAAAATGGCTATCACAGCAAGGTGTCTAGTTTTGATGACTATCTCAATAAAGCCAATGAATTGCATCAAAAACTCCTCATTGAAATTAAAACTAGTCGAAAAGATAGTCCAGATATGATGAAACGCTTTATGGAAAAATATGGAACTGTTCTTAAGCAGAATGGTCACCAAATGCAATCCTTGGACTACCATGTGATTGACCAGGTTTTAGCCTACGATACTCAAATTCCAGTCTATTTCATCCTACCTTATAATAGTATTTTTCCAAGAACCAAGGCGACAGGTTACACCATGGAGTATTCAACTTTAGATGAAAATTTTGTCAACAAGCTTTGGAATACGGATCAGAAATTGTATGTTTGGACAATTAATAGTTCAGAGTCCTTTGATAAATCAGTTCATTTGGGAGCTGATGGCATGATAACGGATGATTTGGAAATGATTCAAGATCAGGTTACCATTGCCCAAGAAGACCCTGAGTATACTGAATTGCTTTTCAAACAGGCCATGGAATTCTTTAATTTTTAGTAAGCAAAAAGAGGTTGATCAAAAATTCACCTCTAAAATATCAAAAAAACGAGCGATGTATCAGTTGGATATGCTCGTTTTATTATGCCATGGTTTATAATTGATACTCAATGAAAATCAAAGAGCAAACTAGGAAGCTAGCCGCAGGTTGCTCAAAGTACAACTTTGAGGTTGCAGATAAAACTGACGAAGTCAGTAACATACGTACGGTAAGGCGATGCTGATGTGGTTTGAAGAGATTTTCGAAGAGTATGAAATAAGAATAAAACAGGAAGTAATGCCTATGAAGTGGTTGAACTAGGTTATTTATGTCAGATGTAAAAGGGTTACTAACTTCTGCGTGAAGAAGGCTTTCGAATTTATGTCAAACAGAAAATGGCTCTTGCCCCCCTTGGGGCAGATGAGAGAGTATTGTTGGTATGTGCAGAGTTTATGTTAGAAATAAATAAGCTGTCATAACATAGCTAGGATTTATCTTTATGAGTATGAAGCTCACAAAATTGGTCAAGAATCTAGCATCTAAAACATCAATTATACAAAAACACATTCTCTCTTTGGCTTGATTGTGGTCAAGACAAAGAGAGAATGTGTGGTTTTATTTTTGAGTTAATTTTTTTAGATCATGTGCTTACTGAGGATTACTTTTATTTTCTGAAGTTGGAGTATTGGACTGTTTTTCATTATCAGCGGCAGGTTTACTTGGAGTAGGAGCAGGAGTAGAAGAATCCTGAGTTGCTGTTTTCTGCTCTTCTTTTTTATCTTCCTTGACGCTAGATTTTGGCGTTTCCTCTTGCTGTGTTTTTTCTTGAGTGGTGTTATTTTCCTTATTGGGACTGGTGTTTTCCTTAGGGGCTTCCTTTTGGATTTCTTTGACAATGGTTGTCGTCTGGCTTGTCGTAGGTTCTTTTTTAGTATTTTTGTTATTATCCAAGGCGTTCATGATTGTGATACTTGCGGTAATCAAGCCAAGGATACTAGCGATTGTAGCAACGATTTTTTGAAAGACCGTGAAGCCTTTTTTGATGTGTTCTGTTTTTGGTTTTGAAGTTCTACGATAATTAGACATACATTCTCTCCTTTGATTAAAATTTATTATACCGCATTTCTTTAAAAAAATCTTAAAAAAAGAGGAATTGCCCTTTCTTGTCGCAAGCTCCGTTTCATGATACAATAGAGGGAGTGATTTTAGAAAGCGTGAGAAACATGATTTACTTTGATAATTCGGCGACGACCAAGCCCTATCCAGAAGCCCTTGAAACCTATATGCAGGTGGCTTCAAAAATTTTAGGAAATCCATCTAGTCTCCATCGTTTGGGAGACCAGGCAACACGAATCTTAGATGCTTCCCGTCAACAAATTGCAGATTTGATTGGCAAGAAAAGTGACGAAATCTTCTTTACCTCTGGTGGAACAGAAGGAGATAACTGGGTCATCAAGGGTGTGGCCTTTGAAAAAGCCCAGTTTGGCAAGCACATCATCGTATCTGCCATTGAACATCCGGCAGTCAAAGAGTCAGCTCTCTGGTTGAAATCTCAAGGTTTTGAAGTGGATTTTTCTCCAGTAGATGAGAAAGGATTTGTGGATGTTGAGGCTCTAGCAGGTTTGATAAGACCTGATACGACCCTCGTCTCTGTCATGGCTGTGAACAATGAAATCGGCTCTATTCAATCTATTGAGGCTATTTCAGAACTCTTGGCAGACAAGCCAACTATTTCCTTTCATGTTGATGCAGTTCAGGCACTTGCTAAAATTCCGACTGAAAAGTATCTAACTGATAGAGTGGATTTTGCGACTTTTTCTAGTCACAAGTTCCACGGAGTTCGTGGTGTTGGTTTTGTCTATATCAAGTCTGGTAAGAAAATTACGCCACTGTTGACTGGTGGTGGTCAGGAGCGTGATTACCGTTCGACAACTGAAAATGTGGCAGGGATTGCTGCGACAGCCAAGGCTCTCCGTTTGTCTATGGAAAAGCTAGATATCTTTACTAGCAAGACTGGGCAGATGAAGGCAGTGATTCGTCAAGCCCTTTTGGACTATCCAGATATATTTGTCTTTTCTGATGAGGAAGATTTTGCCCCTCATATCCTGACTTTTGGAATTAAGGGTGTTCGTGGTGAGGTCATTGTTCACGCCTTTGAAGACTATGATATTTTCATCTCAACGACCTCTGCTTGTTCGTCCAAGGCTGGGAAACCTGCAGGAACTCTTATTGCCATGGGAGTGGACAAGGATAAGGCCCAGTCAGCTGTGCGTCTTAGCCTAGACCTTGAAAATGATATGAGTCAGGTCGAGCAGTTCTTGACCAAGCTAAAATTAATTTACAATCAAACTAGAAAAGTAAGATAGGAGCATTCATGCAGTATTCAGAAATTATGATTCGCTATGGAGAGTTGTCAACCAAGGGTAAAAACCGTATGCGTTTCATCAATAAACTTCGTAATAATATTTCAGACGTTTTGTCTATCTATCACCAAGTCAAGGTAACAGCAGATCGCGACCGTGCCCACGCTTACCTCAATGGAGCTGATTACACAGCAGTAGCAGAATCACTCAAGCAAGTCTTTGGAATTCAGAATTTTTCTCCAGTGTATAAGGTTGAAAAATCTGTAGAAGTTCTGAAGTCTTCTGTGCAAGAGATTATGCAGGACATCTACAAGGAAGGCATGACCTTTAAGATTTCTAGTAAGCGTAGCGACCACAACTTTGAACTTGATAGTCGTGAACTCAACCAAACGCTTGGAGGGGCTGTTTTCGAAGCAATTCCAAATGTGCAAGCTCAGATGAAAAATCCTGACATCAATCTTCAGGTGGAGATTCGTGAGGAGGCGGCTTATCTTTCCTATGAAACCATTCGAGGGGCAGGTGGCTTGCCAGTGGGAACTTCTGGGAAGGGCATGCTTATGTTATCAGGGGGAATTGACTCACCTGTAGCTGGCTATCTAGCTCTTAAACGTGGGGTAGATATTGAGGCCGTTCACTTTGCCAGCCCACCTTATACTAGTCCTGGTGCCCTCAAGAAAGCGCAGGATTTGACTCGTAAATTGACCAAGTTTGGTGGCAATATCCAGTTTATCGAAGTGCCTTTTACTGAGATTCAAGAGGAAATCAAGGCTAAAGCTCCAGAAGCCTATCTTATGACCTTGACCCGTCGTTTTATGATGAGGATTACCGATCGTATCCGTGAGGTACGAAATGGTTTAGTTATTATCAATGGGGAAAGCCTTGGTCAAGTAGCCAGCCAAACTCTTGAAAGTATGCAGGCGATTAACGCTGTGACCAACACTCCCATCATCCGCCCTGTGGTTACCATGGACAAATTGGAAATCATTGACATCGCCCAGGAAATCGATACCTTTGAAATTTCTATCCAACCTTTTGAGGACTGCTGTACGATTTTTGCACCTGACCGTCCTAAGACCAATCCTAAGATTAAGAATGCAGAGCAGTATGAAGCACGCATGGATGTTGAAGGTTTGGTTGAACGAGCAGTAGCAGGGATTATGATTACTGAAATCACACCGCAGGTTGAAAAAGATGAAGTGGATGACTTGATTGATAATTTGCTCTAATCAGAAAATCCAGAAGAATTTAGAAAAATAAATGAAAAAGTTAGTTTTTAATTCCAAAAACGGAAGCAAAACTAACTTTTTTTCTATAATTGTGATATAATGAAATAAAATTTTGAATATAGAGAGTTTTCTGACAATGAATCAATCCTACTTTTATTTAAAAATGAAAGAACACAAACTCAAGGTTCCTTATACAGGTAAGGAGCGCCGTGTGCGTGTTCTTCTACCTAAAGATTATGAGAAAGACACGAATCGTTCCTATCCTGTTGTATACTTTCATGACGGGCAAAATGTTTTTTATAGTAAGGAGTCTTTCATTGGTCATTCATGGAAGATTATCCCAGCTATTAAGCGTAATCCTGATATCAGTCGCATGATTGTCGTAGCCATTGACAATGATGGAATGGGGCGGATGAATGAGTATGCAGCTTGGAAGTTCCAAGAATCTCCAATCCCAGGGCAGCAGTTTGGCGGTAAGGGTGTGGAGTATGCCGAGTTTGTCATGGAGGTGGTCAAGCCTTTTATTGATGAAACTTATCGTACAAAAGCAGACCGCCAGCATACAGCCATGATTGGTTCCTCACTAGGAGGCAATATTACCCAGTTTATCGGTTTGGAATACCAAGACCAAATTGGTTGCTTGGGCGTCTTTTCATCTGCCAACTGGCTCCACCAAGAAGCCTTTAACCGCTATATCGAGCGTCAGCAACTATCGCCTGACCAGCGTATCTTCATCTATGTGGGAACGGAAGAAGCGGATGATACAGACAAGACCTTGATGGCTGGTAATATCAAACAAGCCTATATCGACTCTTCGCTTCGCTATTACCATGATTTGATAGCAGGAGGAGTACACTTGGGCAATCTTGTCTTAAAAGTTCAGTCTGGTGCCATCCATAGTGAAATCCCTTGGTCGGAGAATTTACCAGATTGTCTGAGATTTTTTGCAGAAAACTGGTAAGGTAAAGTAAGAAAGGAGAAAATATGCATATTGAACATCTTAGCCACTGGAGTGGCCATCTTAACCGTGAAATGTACCTTAACCGTTATGGTCATGCTGGGATTCCAGTTGTGGTCTTTGCTTCATCAGGTGGTAGTCACAATGAATACTATGATTTTGGCATGATTGATGCTTGTGCTTCCTTTATTGAGGAAGGCCGTGTCCAATTCTTTACCCTATCTAGTGTGGATAGTGAGAGTTGGTTGGCCACTTGGAAAAACGGTCACGACCAAGCGGAGATGCACCGTGCCTACGAACGCTACGTGATTGAGGAGGCCATTCCTTTTATCAAGCATAAGACAGGTTGGTTTGATGGCATGATGACGACAGGTTGCTCAATGGGTGCCTACCATGCACTCAATTTCTTCCTTCAGCATCCAGATGTATTTACCAAAGTGATTGCTCTCAGTGGTGTTTACGACGCACGTTTCTTTGTCGGCGATTACTATAACGACGATGCTATTTACCAAAACTCGCCAGTTGATTATATCTGGAACCAAAACGACGGCTGGTTTATTGACCGTTACCGTCAGGCAGAGATTGTGCTGTGTACAGGACTTGGAGCTTGGGAACAAGACGGTCTGCCATCCTTCTACAAGCTTAAAGAAGCCTTTGACCAGAAACAAATTCCAGCCTGGTTTGCTGAATGGGGACACGATGTCGCCCACGACTGGGAATGGTGGCGCAAACAAATGCCTTATTTCCTCGGCAATCTCTATTTATAAAAGGAGTTACCTATGAATTACCTTGTTATTTCTCCCTACTATCCACAAAACTTTCAACAGTTTACCATTGAACTAGCTAATAAAGGAATCAACGTCTTGGGAATTGGTCAGGAACCTTACGAGCAATTGGATGAACCTTTACGCAATAGCCTGACCGAGTATTTCCGTGTGGACAATCTTGAAAATATAGATGAAGTCAAGAGAGCAGTTGCTTTTCTCTTTTATAAACATGGCCCGATTGACCGCATCGAGTCTCATAATGAATACTGGCTTGAGTTGGATGCAACACTCAGAGAACAATTCAATGTTTTTGGTGCCAAACCAGAGGATCTCAAAAAGACGAAATTTAAGTCTGAAATGAAGAAGCTTTTCAAAAAAGCAGGTGTCCCTGTGGTCCCTGGAGCTGTTATCAAGACGGAAGCAGATGTTGATCAAGCAGTGAACGAAATCGGCCTTCCAATGATTGCCAAACCTGACAATGGAGTGGGAGCAGCCGCGACCTTTAAGCTTGAGACAGAGGACGATATCAATCACTTCAAGGCTGAGTGGGATCATTCAACTGTTTATTTCTTTGAGAAATTTGTCACCTCTAGCGAAATTTGCACCTTTGATGGTCTAGTGGACAAGGAAGGAAAGATTGTCTTTTCAACAACCTTTGACTACGCCTATACACCGCTTGATCTCATGATTTACAAGATGGACAATTCTTATTACGTTCTCAAGGATATGGATCCTAAATTACGTAAATATGGTGAGGCAATTGTCAAGGAATTTGGTATGAAAGAACGGTTCTTCCATATTGAGTTCTTCCGTGAGGGGGATGATTATATTGCCATTGAGTACAATAACCGTCCTGCAGGTGGGTTTACCATTGATGTTTATAACTTTGCCCATTCCTTGGACCTCTATCGTGGCTATGCAGCCATTGTCGCAGGAGAAGAGTTCCCAGCGTCAGAATTTGAACCTCAGTATTGTTTGGCTACTTCTCGCCGTGCAAATGCTCACTATGTTTATTCAGAAGAGGATTTGATTGACAAATATAGCCAGCAGTTCAAGGTTAAAAAAATCATGCCAGCGGCCTTTGCGGAACTTCAAGGAGATTACCTGTATATGTTGACAACTCCGAGTCGACAAGAAATGGATCAGATGATTAAGGACTTTGGTCAGCGTCAGGCTTGAGAGACTATCGGATTAAGGAAATTCACTCCCTTAGTCCTTTTGTTTTTTATAAGAAACACAGCGGATTGAAACAAGAGTAGGACAATTTTTGAGGTGCTTTTTGATATGAGCTCAGTTTTTCTCACTAAGATTTTACTCAGGTGAGTGGGGAGGAATAAGAAATAAAGCTACTTTTCTGGGGCTTATTCATAGTAGGTGTGATTCTTTTTTTCGAGTGTAGCCTATAGCTTTGAGAGCATAGTGGATAGTATAGTAGATTGAAATAAGATGTGAACAAAGTGATTGAGAAAGTCAATTTTTTCTAGAAATGTTTTAGCAACTGTAATGTGCTATTCTAGATTCAATACGCTATAGTTGGATGACAGCCAAATTCAGAAGCTATTTC
This sequence comes from Streptococcus sp. K0074, assembly GCF_048843365.1. GTDB lineage: Bacteria > Bacillota > Bacilli > Lactobacillales > Streptococcaceae > Streptococcus > Streptococcus mitis_BM. The sequence goes on along the minus strand of NZ_CP184836.1, from coordinate 1,504,795 downwards.
AGTCAAATAAGCGTCTGGATTGTCAGTAAGATAGTTTTTAAGTCTATTTCTATCAATTTTTCTTGGTTTTATTCCTTTTACTTGATGGTTTAAATCACCTATTTTCTCTTTTAGATAATGGTATTACGTGAGATTTGGAAAACGTGTGATACTTCTGTTATACTACCTGTTCGCTTACAATAGGCGAGAACTTTTTTACGTAAATCTGTTGAATATGGCATAAGATGACTACACTACATTGTGTACTATCTTTAGTTCATTTTATCATATCTCTGTCGAAACAGGTTACTAATATTAATGTACGGGCTCTATGTATGTCAAAAATAAGTTCAGTTATTGAATAGATTTTACTAAACGAGATAGAAGAATAATTTGAGTCTTTTATGCAATCTCCATATAGGATTCATTACGACAGATACCTTAGATTCTTTTTATTGAAGAAATTTTCTGAAAATTACAAAATATACTTGCTATTTTAGAAAAAAAGTGTAGAATATAAGAAATAGGTTTTTAGAATAAGGAGTGGAATATGACAGTAACGATTGATTGGGAAAACCTTGGTTTCTCCTATATGAAATTACCTTATCGCTATATTGCTCATTTTAAAAATGGACAATGGAATCAAGGAGAACTTACAGAAGATGCAACCTTGCATATTTCAGAGTCTTCTCCAAGTCTTCACTATGGTCAACAAGCCTTTGAAGGTTTGAAAGCTTACCGTACTAAGGATGGTAGTGTTCAACTTTTCCGTCCTGACGAAAATGCTAAACGTCTGCAACGTACTTGTAATCGTCTCTTGATGCCACAAGTTCCGACAGACATGTTTGTAGAAGCTTGTAAGGCAGTTGTCCGCGCCAATGAAGAATACGTACCACCATATGGAACAGGTGGAACCCTTTATCTTCGTCCACTTTTGATTGGTGTTGGAGATATTATCGGGGTTAAACCAGCAGAGGAATACATTTTTACCATCTTTGCTATGCCAGTTGGAAATTACTTTAAGGGTGGTTTGGTTCCAACCAACTTCTTGATTCAGGATGAATACGATCGTGCGGCTCCAAATGGTACAGGTGCGGCTAAGGTTGGTGGGAACTATGCTGCAAGTCTCTTGCCAGGGAAATTGGCCAAGTCACGTCATTTCTCAGATGTTATCTACCTAGACCCATCAACTCATACAAAGATTGAAGAAGTAGGTTCAGCTAACTTCTTTGGAATTACAGCTGACAATGAATTTGTAACACCATTGAGTCCATCTATTTTGCCATCTATTACTAAGTATTCTTTACTTTATTTGGCAGAACACCGCTTGGGTTTGACTCCTATTGAGGGTGATGTTCCAATTGATAAGCTTGATCGTTTTGTAGAGGCAGGTGCTTGTGGTACAGCAGCAGTTATTTCGCCAATTGGTGGAATTCAGCACGGTGATGATTTCCATGTATTCTATAGTGAAACAGAAGTTGGTCCTGTGACTCGTAAACTATATGATGAATTGACAGGTATTCAGTTTGGTGATATTGAAGCGCCAGAAGGTTGGATTGTAAAAGTAGATTAAAATAAACAAAAGGAGATTTTTGATGAAATCGAAAAAGTGGCTCTTAACAGCAGGAGTGGTCCTGAGTACAACAGCTCTTTTAGTGGCTTGTGGAAAAGCTGATAAAGAAGCAGATGCACCGACAACATTTTCATATGTCTATGCAGTAGATCCAGCATCTTTGGACTATAGTATAGCAACTCGTACATCGACAACAGATGTCATCGGGAACGTGGTTGATGGTTTGATGGAAAACGACCAATACGGAAATGTTATTCCTTCCTTGGCTGAAGATTGGTCTGTGTCAAAAGATGGTTTGACCTATACCTATAAACTTCGTAAAGGGGTTAAATGGTACACTTCAGAAGGTGAAGAATATGCAGAAGTAACAGCCCATGACTTTGTAACAGGATTGAAACACGTAGCTGACGGTAAGTCAGACGGTGTCTCTCTCATCCAAAATTCAATTAAGGGCTTGGATGCCTACATGACTGGTGAGACCAATGATTTCTCTACAGTTGGTGTTAAGGCCTTGGACGATTATACAGTCGAATATACCCTAAACAAACCAGAAAGTTTCTGGAACTCTAAAGTTACAACAGCGACGATGTTGCCTGTAAATGAAGAGTTTTTGAAGGCATCAGGTAAAGATTATGGAGCAGTTACTCCAGCAGGGATTCTTTACAATGGTCCTTATATCTTGAAGACCTTGACTTCTAAATCGTTAATCGAATACGAGAAAAATCCAAACTACTGGGATAAAGAAAAGGTAAAAATTGAAAAGATCAAATTGACCTACTACGATGGTTCAGATCAGGAATCGTTGATTCGTAGCTTCTCTTCAGGTGCCTATACGACAGCCCGTCTCTTCCCAAGTAGCTCAAACTTTGCTTCAACTTTGGAACAATATGGAGATAAAATCACTTATAGCCCACAGGACTCAAGTAGTTATTACTTCACCTTTAACGTAAATCGTCAGTCATACAATAAAACTGCGAAAACAAGTGAAGAGCAAAAGACTTCTACAAAAGAAGCTATGCTTAATAAGGACTTCCGTCAGGCTATCAACTTTGCCTTCAACCGTCATTCTTATGCTGCCCAGCTAAATGGTGAAGACGGTGCGGATAAGATTATTCGTAACAGTCTCGTTCCTGATAACTTTGTACAAGCAGGTGGTAAGAACTTTGGTCACATCGCTCAAGCTGAGTTAGTGAACTATGGTGACCAATGGAAAGGTGTTGAGCTAGTTGACGGTAAGGATTCTATCTACAACCCTGACAAGGCTAAGGCAGCATTTGAAAAAGCTAAGAAAGACTTAGAGTCTAAAGGGGTAACTTTCCCAATTCACTTGGATGTCCCAGTTGAACAAACAGATACCATCGCCGTTCAACAAAGCAACTCTTTCAAACAGTCGATCGAATCAACTCTTGGTGCTGAAAATGTTGTCATCGATGTTCTTCAAATGACAGATAATGAAAAGGAAACAATCACTTCTCAAGCGCGTGTTCCTTCTCAAAAAGACTATGATTTGAACAGTACAGGATGGGCTCCAAGTTATCAAGACCCAGCATCTTACTTGAATATCATGGATCCTAAATCAGGTTCTGCTATGAAACACCTTGGTATTACTAAAGGGAAAGATAAGGATGTCGTAGCGAAACTTGGTTTGGACCAGTATAAGAAATTATTGGATGATGCCGATTCAGAAACTACGAATCTTGAAGAGCGATATGAAAAATATGCCAAGGCTCAAGCTTGGTTGACAGATAGTTCATTATTGATGTCAACAGCCTCATCTGGTGGTTCTCCAGTTGTAAGTAATGTCGTGCCATTCTCAAAACCATACTCACAAGTTGGTATTAAGGGTGACCCATATATCTTTAAAGGAATGAAATTGCAAAAAGATATCGTTACAACAAAAGAATATGAAGAAGCACTGAAAAAATGGCAAAAAGAAAAATTGGAATCAAACGGTAAGTACCAAAAAGAACTAGAAAAACACATTAAATAAAGCAGAAAACTCTATATCAGACTTGGAATGATATAGAGTTTTTTCTTGCTAGTTTTGGGATTTTCTTGTAAAATAGAAAAAGTGAAGAGAGGTATGAAATGAGTAAGAAAGATAAAAAAATCGAAATTCAAGTAGCAGATGCTAAAGTTAATGTAGGAAAAGACAGTTTTGAAGGTTATACCTTGACCATTGGTAAAAAAGTTATCGGAGAAATTGCCGAATTAGATGGACAATTTGCCATCATAAAGAATGGGAATGTCGATAGTTTTTATAAAAAATTGGAAAAAGCTGTGGAAATTTTGATTGAAAATTATAATTTAGCAAAATAAGTCTTGTTTTTTTGAAATTTTCATGATATAATAGTCCATGTTGATTGTAGGAGAGATAGCGAAGAGGCTAAACGCGGCGGACTGTAAATCCGCTCCTTCGGGTTCGGGGGTTCGAATCCCTCTCTCTCCATTTCATCAATGGGGTATAGCCAAGCGGTAAGGCAAGGGACTTTGACTCCCTCATGCGTTGGTTCGAATCCAGCTACCCCAGTTCTTAGGTAATAATCAAGATAAAAAGCAAAATATCTTAGGGTATTTTATTTTTATAATTGAAAGACGTGAACGATATGAACATGTCCTTGCGGGTGCTTAGGAAAAAAATTATAAGTATGTCAAGTTTAAGAAAAACTTGATTGTTGGAGGATTTTTTAGATGAACGAATTTGAAGATTTGCTAAATAGCGTTAGCCAAGTTGAGACTGGTGATGTTGTTAGTGCTGAAGTATTGACAGTTGATGCGACTCAAGCTAACGTTGCAATCTCTGGAACTGGTGTTGAAGGTGTCTTGACTCTTCGCGAATTGACAAACGATCGCGATGCAGATATCAATGACTTTGTTAAAGTAGGAGAAGTATTGGATGTTCTTGTACTTCGTCAAGTAGTTGGTAAAGATACTGATACAGTTACATACCTTGTATCTAAAAAACGCCTTGAAGCTCGCAAAGCATGGGACAAACTTGTTGGTCGCGAAGAAGAAGTTGTTACTGTTAAAGGAACTCGTGCCGTTAAAGGTGGACTTTCAGTAGAATTTGAAGGTGTTCGTGGATTTATCCCAGCTTCAATGTTGGATACTCGTTTCGTACGTAACACTGAGCGTTTTGTAGGTCAAGAATTTGACGCTAAAATCAAAGAAGTTGACGCTAAAGAAAACCGCTTCATCCTTTCACGTCGTGAAGTTGTTGAAGCAGCTACAGCAGCAGCTCGCGCTGAAGTATTCGGTAAATTGGCTGTTGGTGATGTTGTAACTGGTAAAGTTGCCCGTATCACAAGCTTCGGTGCTTTTATCGACCTTGGTGGTGTTGACGGATTGGTTCACTTGACTGAATTGTCACACGAGCGTAACGTATCACCAAAATCAGTTGTAACAGTTGGTGAAGAAATTGAAGTGAAAATCCTTGATCTTAACGAAGAAGAAGGACGCGTATCGCTTTCACTTAAAGCAACAACACCTGGACCATGGGATGGCGTTGAGCAAAAATTGGCTAAAGGTGATGTAGTTGAAGGAACAGTTAAACGTTTGACTGACTTCGGTGCATTTGTTGAAGTATTGCCAGGTATAGATGGACTTGTTCACGTATCACAAATTTCACACAAACGTATTGAAAATCCAAAAGAAGCTCTTAAAGTTGGTCAAGAAGTTAAAGTTAAAGTTCTTGAAGTTAACGCAGATGCAGAGCGCGTATCACTTTCTATCAAAGCTCTTGAAGAGCGTCCAGCTCAAGAAGAAGGACAAAAAGAAGAAAAACGTGCTGCTCGTCCACGTCGTCCAAAACGTCAAGAAAAACGTGATTTCGAACTTCCAGAAACACAAACAGGATTCTCAATGGCTGACTTGTTCGGTGATATCGAACTTTAATCAAATTGAAAATTCATAAAATCCTTTGTTTTCTAAACAAGGGATTTTTCTTTTGTCTGTAAGCCTTTTTTGATATAATAGTTCTATGTTAGAATCAGAAAAACAATCACGTTATCAAATGTTAAATGAAGAGCTCTCTTTTTTATTGGATGGTGAAACCAATGTTTTGGCTAATCTTTCCAACGCCAGCGCTCTTCTAAAATCACGCTTCCCTAATACCGTATTTGCAGGCTTTTATCTGTTCGATGGAAAGGAATTGATTTTAGGTCCTTTCCAAGGAGGTGTTTCCTGTATCCGTATCTCACTAGGCAAAGGTGTTTGTGGGGAGGCAGCCCACTTTCAGGAAACTGTTCTGGTTGGTAATGTAACAACTTATCCCAACTATATTTCTTGTGATAGTCGAGCTAAAAGTGAAATTGTTGTGCCAATGATGAAGAATGGTCAATTGCTCGGGGTTCTGGATCTGGATTCTTCAGAGATTGATGATTATGATGCTATGGATCGAGATTATTTGGAACAATTTGTCGCTATTTTGCTTGAAAAGACAGAATGGGACTTTACAATGTTTGGGGAGAAAGCCTAATGTATCAAGCACTTTATCGAAAATATAGAAGTCAAAATTTCTCCCAGTTGGTTGGTCAAGAAGTTGTAGCTAAGACTCTTAAACAAGCGGTGGAACAAGAGAAAATAAGTCATGCATATCTTTTTTCTGGTCCTCGTGGAACGGGAAAAACCAGTGTGGCTAAGATCTTTGCCAAGGCTATGAACTGTCCCAATCAAGTGGGTGGTGAACCATGTAATAACTGCTATATTTGTCAGGCAGTGACGGATGGTAGTTTAGAAGATGTCATCGAAATGGATGCGGCCTCTAATAATGGAGTCGATGAAATCCGTGAAATTCGTGATAAATCTACCTATGCCCCTAGTCTTGCCCGTTATAAGGTTTATATCATAGACGAGGTTCACATGCTGTCTACAGGGGCTTTTAATGCCCTCCTAAAGACTCTGGAAGAGCCAACACAGAATGTGGTCTTTATTTTGGCTACTACTGAATTGCACAAGATTCCTGCCACTATTCTATCCCGTGTGCAACGTTTTGAATTTAAATCGATTAAGACACAGGATATTAAGGAACATATCCGCTATATCTTAGAAAAAGAAAATATCAGTTCTGAACCAGAGGCTGTGGAAATCATTGCCAGACGGGCTGAAGGTGGAATGCGAGATGCCTTGTCTATTTTGGATCAAGCCCTGAGTTTGACACAGGGAAACGAGTTGACGACTGCCATCTCTGAAGAAATTACTGGCACCATTAGTCTATCAGCCTTGGATGATTATGTGGCTGCCTTGTCTCAACAGGATGTTCCCAAGGCTTTGTCTTGCTTGAATCTTCTTTTTGACAATGGTAAGAGCATGACTCGTTTTGTGACGGATCTTTTGCACTATTTAAGAGACTTGTTAATTGTTCAAACAGGGGGAGAAAACACTCATCATAGTCCAGTATTTGTAGAGAATTTGGCACTTCCTCAAGAAAATCTGTTTGAAATGATTCGCTTGGCGACAGTCAGTTTAGCAGATATTAAGTCTAGTTTGCAGCCTAAGATTTATGTTGAGATGATGACTATCCGTTTGGCAGAGATTAAGCCTGAACCAGCTCTTTCTGGGGCAGTTGAACATGAAATTTCTGCATTGAGACAGGAAGTTGCGCGTCTCAAACAAGAACTCGCCAATGTGGGCACTGTACCAAAACCAACTAGTCCAGTACCTACCCGTCCAGCAGCGAGCAAGACCGTCTATCGTGTGGATCGCAATAAGGTTCAATCGATCCTACAAGAGGCCGTTGAAAATCCAGATTTAGCACGTCAAAATCTGATTCGCTTGCAAAATGCCTGGGGAGAAGTGATTGAAAGTCTTGGAGGTCCTGATAAGGCTCTGCTAGTTGGTTCTCAACCGGTTGCAGCCAATGAACACCATGCTATTCTTGCTTTTGAATCTAACTTCAATGCTGGTCAAACCATGAAACGGGACAATCTCAACACTATGTTTGGTAACATCCTCAGTCAGGCAGCAGGTTTTTCACCTGAGATTTTAGCCATTTCCATGGAGGAATGGAAAGAAGTTCGCGCAGCCTTTTCAGCCAAAGCCAAATCTTCTCAAACTGAAAAAGAAGCAGAAGAAAGCCTGATTCCAGAAGGATTTGAATTTTTGGCTGATAAAGTGAAGGTAGAGGAAGACTAAAGAAAGATTTCATGATACAATAAGTTTATGAATAGACAACAATTTATTATCATCGCGCTGTTTACAGCTGCTGAGACCTATTTTTTCAATGAAGCCTGGATGACTGGTCGCTATATTATGGCAGCCTTTTGGGCCATTTTACTCTTTAGAAATTTCCGAGTTAGTTACTTGATGGGTAAAATAGTAGATGTCATTGACCAACATTTAAAAGGAAAAGACTAGTCCTCAGCTTCTAGACAAAATCAAAGCCTTTTAGGCTTTTTTTTGTTATACTATAAAAGTATATTTATTGAGCTTTTACCGTATTTTCTAAGGAAATCAAGTATGTTTCCAGTAAGAACTGTAAAGGCCTTGAAAAAGAAAGGAACTATCATGTCAGTATTAGAGATCAAAGATCTTCACGTTGAGATTGAAGGAAAAGAAATTTTAAAAGGGGTTAACCTGACCCTGAAAACAGGAGAAATCGCCGCTATCATGGGACCAAATGGTACAGGTAAATCGACTCTTTCTGCAGCTATCATGGGAAATCCAAACTATGAAGTTACCAAAGGTGAAGTCTTGTTTGATGGCGTAAACATCCTTGAGTTGGAAGTTGACGAGCGTGCGCGTATGGGACTTTTCCTTGCTATGCAATACCCATCAGAAATTCCTGGTATTACTAACGCTGAGTTTCTTCGTGCAGCCATGAATGCTGGTAAAGAAGATGATGAAAAAATTTCAGTTCGTGAGTTTATCACTAAATTGGATGAGAAGATGGAATTGCTCAACATGAAAGAAGAAATGGCTGAGCGTTACCTCAACGAAGGTTTCTCTGGTGGTGAGAAAAAACGTAATGAGATTCTTCAACTTTTGATGTTGGAACCAACTTTTGCCCTTTTGGATGAGATTGACTCTGGTCTTGATATTGACGCTCTTAAAGTTGTTTCTAAAGGTGTCAATGCTATGCGTGGTGAAGGTTTTGGTGCTATGATTATCACTCACTACCAACGTCTTTTGAACTACATCACACCTGATGTGGTACACGTCATGATGGAAGGTCGTGTTGTCCTTTCTGGTGGTCCAGAATTGGCTGCGCGTTTGGAACGTGAAGGATACGCAAAACTAGCTGAAGAACTTGGCTATGACTACAAGGAAGAATTGTAATTCCCTCGTATCTTTTAGGAGAAGTAAATGACTAAAGAAACTATTAAACTTTTTTCAGAAATGCATGCTGAACCAAGCTGGTTGGCTGATCTCCGTCAAAAAGCTTTTGACAAGATTGAGACTTTGGAATTACCAGTTATTGAGCGTGTCAAATTCCACCGTTGGAATCTGGGTGATGGAATGATTACAGAAAGTGAGCCATCAGCAAATGTTCCAGATTTTACAGCTTTAGATAATCACTTGAAGTTGGTGCAAGTAGGAACTCAAACTGTTTTTGAGCAAACTCCAGTTGAGTTAGCTGAACAGGGTGTCGTCTTTACAGACTTCCACTCAGCTTTAGAAGAAATTCCAGAGCTTATTGAGGAATTCTTCATGTCATCTGTTAAGTATGACGATGACAAGTTGGCAGCCTACCATACAGCTTATTTCAACAGTGGTGCTGTTCTCTATATTCCTGATAACGTTGAGATTAAAGAACCAATCGAAGGAATTTTCTATCAAGACAGCGATAGTGATGTGCCGTTTAACAAGCATATTATGATTATCGCTGGTAAAAACTCTAAGATTAGTTATCTGGAGCGCTTAGAGTCACGCGGTGAAGGAAATGCCAAAGCAACTGCTAATATTACAGTAGAAGTGATTGCTCGTTCTGGAGCTCAAGTGAAATTTGCTGCTATTGACCGTTTAGGTGAAAACGTCACTGCCTACATTAGCCGTCGTGGTAAATTAGGCAATGATGCAAGTATTGACTGGGCAATCGGTGTCATGAACGAAGGAAACGTCGTTGCTGACTTTGATAGCGACTTGATTGGAAATGGTAGCCATGCAGATCTCAAGGTTGTAGCTCTTTCAAGTGGTCGTCAGGTACAAGGAATTGATACTCGTGTAACCAACTACGGCTGCAACTCAATCGGAAATATCCTGCAACATGGGGTTATTCTTGAAAAAGCAACCTTAACCTTCAATGGTATTGGCCACATTATCAAGGGTGCTAAGGGAGCAGATGCGCAACAAGAGAGCCGTGTTCTTATGCTTTCAGATCAGGCACGTTCAGATGCCAACCCAATTCTTTTGATTGATGAAAATGACGTAACTGCTGGTCACGCTGCTTCTATCGGACAAGTAGATCCAGAAGATATGTACTACCTCATGAGCCGTGGCTTGGATAAGGCAACTGCAGAACGCTTGGTTGTTCGTGGTTTCCTTGGATCTGTTATCGTTGAGATTCCAGTCAAAGAAGTTCGCGATGAAATGATTGCAACTATCGAAGAAAAATTGTCAAAACGCTAAGGGGTAGCCTATGTTAGATGTAGAAGTGATTCGCAAGGATTTTCCAATTTTAGACCAGATTGTTAACGATGAACCTCTGGTTTATCTGGATAATGCCGCGACGACACAAAAACCACTAGCAGTTCTGGAAACGATTAACCGCTATTATGAGCAGGACAATGCCAATGTTCATCGTGGGGTTCATACCTTGGCGGAGCGGGCGACTGTTTCCTATGAAGCTGCTCGTGAAACCATTCGTAAGTTTATCAATGCCGGGTCTACAAAGGAAGTTCTCTTTACTAGAGGAACGACAACCAGTCTGAACTGGGTGGCGCGCTTTGCAGAGGAAGTCTTGACTGAGGGAGACCAGGTTTTGATTTCTGTCATGGAACATCATTCCAACATCATTCCTTGGCAGGAGGCCTGTCGCAAGACTGGAGCAGAGCTTGTCTATGTCTATCTCAAGGATGGAGCCTTGGATATGGATGACTTGCGGGATAAATTGACTGACAAAGTTAAGTTTGTCTCCCTTGCTCACGCCTCAAATGTTCTTGGTGTGGTCAATCCAATCAAAGAAATTACTCAATTGGCCCACCAAGTGGGAGCTATCATGGTGGTGGATGGTGCTCAATCTACGCCTCATATGACGATAGATGTCCAGGACTTGGATGTGGATTTCTTTGCCTTTTCAGGTCACAAGATGGCTGGTCCGACTGGTATCGGTGTTCTGTACGGAAAAGAGAAGTATTTAGAACAAATGTCACCAGTTGAGTTTGGTGGAGAGATGATTGATTTCGTCTATGAGCAATCTGCTAGTTGGAAGGAATTACCTTGGAAATTCGAGGCAGGAACTCCCAATATGGCAGGCGCTATTGGACTTGCAGCAGCAGTGGATTACCTAGAAAACATTGGTATGGATGCCATTGAAGCTCATGAACAGGAACTAATTGCATACGTCTATCCAAAACTGCAGGCGATTGAAGGATTGACTATTTACGGTTCGCAGGACTTGGCTCAACGTTCAGGTGTCATTGCTTTTAACCTAGGCGACCTTCATCCTCACGACCTTGCGACTGCTTTGGATTATGAAGGAGTGGCTGTTCGAGCAGGTCACCATTGCGCTCAACCCTTGCTCCAGTATTTGCATGTTCCAGCGACAGCTCGTGCAAGTTTTTATATCTACAATAACAAGGCAGATTGCGATAAGCTAGTCGATGCCTTACAAAAGACAAAGGAGTTTTTCAATGGCACTTTCTAAACTAGATAGCCTTTATATGGCAGTGGTAGCGGACCATTCGAAAAATCCACATCATCAAGGGAAGTTGGATGATGCTGAGCAAATCAGTCTCAACAATCCGACCTGTGGGGATGTTATCAATCTCTCTGTCAAGTTTGATGCAGATGACCGCTTGGAGGATATCGCTTTTCTAAACTCAGGTTGTACTATCTCAACTGCCTCTGCAAGCATGATGACGGACGCAGTTTTAGGAAAAACCAAACAAGAAATCTTAGAACTTGCGACTATTTTTTCTGAAATGGTTCAAGGGCAAAAAGATGACAGACAAGATAGTCTTGGCGATGCAGCTTTCTTGTCAGGTGTTGCCAAATTCCCTCAACGAATCAAGTGTGCAACCCTAGCTTGGAACGCCCTCAAGAAAACAATTGAAAATCAAGAAAACAAGTAAGGCAAGTTTCTTTTGTCTTATGAATCAGTAGAAATGAAGAATGAAAGAAAGGATATTATGGCTGAAGAAAGAGTAGAACCAAAACCAATTGACCTTGGTGAATATAAATTTGGTTTCCATGATGATGTAGAGCCTGTCCTATCGACAGGAAAAGGATTGAACGAAGATGTCATTCGTGAACTATCAGCTGCTAAGGGAGAACCTGAGTGGATGTTAGAATTCCGTTTGAAGTCTTATGAAACCTTCAAAAAAATGCCCATGCAAACTTGGGGAGCGGACTTGTCAGAGATTGACTTTGATGACTTGATTTACTATCAAAAACCATCTGATAAACCAGCTCGTTCATGGGATGACGTTCCTGAAAAAATCAAAGAAACCTTTGAACGAATCGGGATTCCGGAAGCTGAGCGTGCTTATCTAGCAGGAGCTTCTGCCCAGTATGAGTCAGAAGTAGTTTACCACAACATGAAGGAAGAGTTCCAAAAATTGGGGATTATCTTTACAGATACAGATTCTGCCCTCAAGGAATACCCAGACTTGTTTAAACAATACTTTGCTAAGTTGGTACCGCCAACAGATAACAAATTGGCTGCCCTTAACTCAGCAGTATGGTCTGGTGGAACCTTTATCTACGTACCAAAAGGTGTCAAGGTAGATATTCCACTTCAAACTTACTTCCGTATCAACAACGAAAATACTGGTCAGTTTGAACGTACCTTGATTATCGTTGACGAAGGAGCAAGTGTCCATTATGTAGAAGGATGTACAGCGCCAACTTATTCAAGTAACAGCTTGCATGCTGCCATTGTAGAAATCTTTGCCTTGGATGGAGCTTATATGCGTTATACGACTATCCAAAACTGGTCTGATAACGTCTATAACTTGGTAACCAAACGTGCTAAAGCTCAAAAGGATGCCACTGTTGAGTGGATTGATGGTAACTTGGGTGCTAAAACAACCATGAAATACCCATCTGTTTACCTAGATGGAGAAGGGGCGCGTGGTACCATGCTCTCTATTGCCTTTGCTAATGCAGGGCAACACCAGGACACTGGTGCCAAGATGATCCACAATGCTCCACATACCAGCTCGTCTATTGTGTCTAAATCCATCGCTAAAGGCGGAGGAAAGGTTGACTACCGTGGACAGGTAACCTTTAATAAGAACTCTAAGAAATCTGTCTCTCACATCGAATGTGATACCATTATCATGGATGACTTGTCAGCATCAGATACCATTCCATTTAATGAAATTCACAACTCACAAGTCGCTTTGGAACACGAAGCTAAGGTATCTAAGATTTCAGAAGAGCAACTCTATTACCTCATGAGCCGTGGATTGTCAGAATCTGAGGCAACTGAGATGATTGTTATGGGATTTGTAGAGCCATTTACAAAGGAGCTTCCAATGGAATATGCTGTTGAGCTGAACCGTTTGATTAGCTATGAAATGGAAGGATCAGTTGGGTAAAACTTGATTTTAGATTTACCCAAGGTCAAGAACTTTGAAGATGAACTTGTAACAAAAAGAGACTGAGAAAAAATATTTTAAGAACAGAAAACGCATGATATCAGGAGCCAAAAAACTTGATATTATGCGTTTTATTGTGGGAAGATTTATTGTATTCTCTCATGAAATAGAGTTTTTTCCTAAGCGCTTTTGATTTTTGATATATTTTTTTGAGGACGCAGTAAGACAATATATAAAATAGTCAGTTTAAGCCATGATATAGTTGCTTAGTTTAAAATAAGCATCTTATAATAAAGCTATGGCATATAGTAGAGATTTTAAACAAGGAGCATTAGATTACATCAAAGAAGGACACAGCCATGTCGAGGCAACTAAAGTTTTTGATGTAGGCGTCAGAACTCTCTTCACGTGGGAAAAGAAAGACGTGAACAAGGATACTTAGAGAGGAAAAAGCGAGTCGTCAAAAAGCGAAAGATTCCTTTAGAGGAATTGAAAGCTTTTGTAGAGGCTCATCCAGACGCTTTTTTACGGGAAATTGCGGCACATTTTGGTTGTGCTGTTACTTCAGTATGGGTAGCTTTAAAGTAGATTAAGGTCACTAGAAAGTCGCTGAGTTTCTTGATATTTTGGATAACCTAAAAGATTTACCAGTCGTATATATTGACGAAACAGGAATCGATCGCTACCTCTATCGTTCTTATGCACGGGCTCCTAGAGGGGAGAAAGTCTATGAAAAGATTAGCGGACGGCGTTTTGAGCGGACTTCGATTGTTGCAGGACAAGTAGATGGAGAGTTTATAGCTCCCATGATTTACAAGGAAAGTATGACGATCGATTTCTTTGTGGAGTGGTTCAAAATGCGACTCCTGCCTGCTTTGAAGACACCTCATGTCATTGTCATGGACAACGCTAGTTTTCATCCCAAGAACATTTTGGATGAAAACTGCATTCAAGATAAACACTTTTTCTTACCTCTACAGCCTTATTCTCCAGATTTGAATCCTATTGAGCAAGTTTGGGCTATCTTGAAAAAGAAAGTGACGGATTTATTAAGGGAAGTTCCAAATGTTTTTGAATGTTTGGAACGCTTTTTTAAAACTAAATGACTATAATTATAAAATGCTTATTGATTTTGATTTAAAATGAGTCAAAAAGCCGTTGCACAACGGTTTTTTGTTATAATTAAATGAAGAATGTAGAATAAAAGGAGAAAACCATGACATTTGAAGAAATTCTGCCGGGGTTAAAGGCTAAGAAAAAATATGTACGAACTGGTTGGGGAGGTGCTGAAAACTATGTCCAACTTTTTGACACTATCGAGCAAAATGGGGTTGCACTTGAAGTGACACCTTATTTCCTAATCAACGTTTCTGGGGAGGGAGAAGGTTTTTCCATGTGGAGTCCGACACCTTGTGATGTTTTGGCGACGGATTGGGTAGAAGTGCATGACTAGACGTGTATTGATTACGGGAGTAAGTTCAGGGATTGGCCTAGCTCAAGCTCGCCTCTTTTTAGAGAATGACTTTCAAGTTTATGGAGTTGACCAAGGTGAAAATCCACTCTTAGAGGGTGATTTTCACTTTTTACAGAGAGATTTGACCTTGGACTTGGAGCCTATTTTTGACTGGTGTCCTCAGGTGGATGTTTTGTGCAATACTGCTGGAGTGTTGGATGATTATAAACCACTTTTGGAACAAACAGCGCAGGAAATTCAAGAAATTTTTGAAATTAACTATCTGACTCCTGTTGAGTTGACTCGGTATTATTTGACACAAATGCTGGAGAATAAAAAAGGAATCATTATCAATATGTGCTCCATTGCTTCTAGCCTAGCAGGTGGCGGTGGACACGCCTATACTTCTTCGAAGCACGCCTTGGCTGGATTTACCAAGCAGTTGGCTCTAGATTATGCTGAAGCTGGGATTCAGGTATTTGGTATCGCTCCAGGAGCAGTCAAGACAGCTATGACTGCTGCAGATTTTGAGCCAGGTGGACTGGCTGACTGGGTTGCTAGTGAAACACCAATCAAGCGTTGGATCGAGCCAGAGGAAATAGCAGAGATTAGCCTTTTCTTAGCAAGTGGAAAAGCAAGCGCCATGCAAGGACAAATCTTGACAATAGATGGTGGCTGGTCTTTGAAGTAGGAGGATCTGATGGAAATCAAAAGACACTTTGGAGTCTACGCTGTCTGCTTTGAAAATGGGAAGTTACTCTGTATTGAAAAAACGATAGGCACTTATCAACATAGGTATGATCTACCTGGAGGCAGTCAGCAACTTGGTGAAGGACTGACGGAAACGCTGACTAGAGAAGTTATGGAAGAGACGGGATTTACTGTTAGAAGCTACTCTAATCCTCGAATCTACGATGTTTTCGTCAGGGAAGAGTTAAAAAATTTTATGGTTCACCATGTCATGGCCTTGTATGATATTGAGGTAAACGAGGAGGAAGCTCAAGTTACGATTTCGGAAGCTGTGTCTGATGGTGCGAATGATTCACTCGGATATATTTGGATGGATATTCAAGAGATCACAGAAGAAAATGCATCGCCATTAGTCTTGAAGGTTAAGTCTGAATTATTAGGATTTCCAGAACTGGACAAGACTTCTTACATGAATTGGAAGGTGAATGATGAGGAAGCAACTTGCTCTTAGTGGAGAAAAACTTGATGAAAAAGTTTACCCACAACTATTTCATCATGTTGGCATGATTCGTGGGGAATATTTGTTGAGAGAGCTTAATCAAAACATCATATTAGCAAGTTGTCAGCAATTTGTAAAAGATTATCTAGAGACTATCTGCTCCCTGTACTCAGATGAAGAAGTTTGGTATCGTTTTTCTGAATTAACGAATACAGAAGCTAATTGTCTAAAGGGGACTAAAGAGTATTTTGATGAAAATCATCCCTTGTTTGGATATAGAGGAACTAGGCGTTTACTGGCGTGTCTGGATGAATTTCAGGTTGAAGCACATGTCGTTACAGAAGTTTATCAAACCAATCCCAATCTATCTGTTATCTTTCCTTTTGTCAATGATGCTGAGCAGTTAAAGCAAGCTATTACAGTATTGCGTCAGCAGGGTTTTACTGGGAAAGTCGGCACGATGATTGAATTACCGTCAGCATATTTTGACTTAGACAGCATACTGGAAGCTGGTATTTCAAAGATTGTAGTTGGAATGAATGATTTGACTTCTTTTGTTTTTGCGACTGTGAGAAACAGTCAATGGCATGATATGGAAAGTCCAATTATGTTAGATATGTTAATACAGATGCAGGATAAAGCAAGGATTAAAAATATTGACTTTGCTGTAGCAGGCTATCTGAATGATTCTTTCATACAAAAAATGAATCAGATGGATATCAAATGTATTATCCATTATAGTTCTATTCCAGAGATTTTTAATTTAGAGATTGACCATCCAGACCATCTCAAACATATAAAAGAAGAAAGTAAAAAATTACAAAGGAGCACCCATGACACCGCAAGAAATGTGGAATGCATACAAGAAAATTAACCCCTCTATAGGAGATGAAATCGATGCCTGGGCTTTTGGAGTAGATGCCGATTTCTTGGCAGATTTGGTTTTAAGCGGCGAAAAGACTGCAACAGCATCAGCCTACGACCTCTATGCACTAGAAGCTGAGTCTCTTCCGCAAGAAGGCACCTTTGACATCATTTTAGATAGTCAAAATCAGGCTGTCTGTATTGTCGAAATTACAAAGGTTTCTGTCCAGCCCTTCAATCAAGTTTCTGCTCAACATGCCTTTAAGGAAGGTGAGGGAGACAAATCACTTACCTATTGGCGTCAGGTTCATGAGGATTTTTTCACAGACTGTTTGGGTGAAGCAGGACTGACTTTTACACCTGAAAGCAAGGTTGTTTTAGAAGAATTTCGCAAGGTCTACCCCCTGTAGACTGCTAGAAGGAAGAAAGTTTTGGAAATCGCTGTCCAATCCTTTTTTCTTAGGCAAAACATGATATAATAAGTTTGTTTGAAGAAGAGCTCCAGCTCTTAAACTTAGATAGGAGAAAACTATGCAAGCAGTTGAACATTTTATTAAGCAATTTGTTCCTGAACATTATGATTTATTTTTAGACTTGAGTCGTGAGACCAAGACGTTTTCTGGGAAGGTGACCATCACTGGTCAAGCACAGAGTGACCGTATTTCCCTCCACCAAAAAGACTTGGAAATCGCCACTGTAGAAGTTGCAGGGGTAGCTCGCCCATTCACAGTTGATCATGACAATGAAGCCCTTCATATTGAATTAGCTGAGGCTGGTCAAGTTGAAGTGGTTATCGCTTTCTCAGGAAAAATTACAGATAACATGACAGGGATTTACCCATCTTACTATACAGTTGATGGAGTCAAGAAGGAAGTATTGTCTACTCAGTTCGAGAGCCATTTTGCGCGCGAAGCCTTCCCATGTGTGGATGAGCCAGAAGCCAAAGCAACTTTTGACCTCTCTCTACGTTTTGACCAAGCAGAAGGTGAATTGGCCTTGTCTAACATGCCAGAAATCAATGTTGAAAACCGTAAGGAAACAGGTATCTGGAAGTTTGAGACAACAGCTCGCATGTCTTCTTACTTGTTAGCCTTTGTTGCGGGTGATTTGCAAGGTGTAACGGCTAAAACTAAAAACGGTACTCTCGTAGGTGTTTATTCAACCAAAGCTCATCCACTATCAAACCTTGATTTCTCACTGGATATCGCTGTTCGCTCTATCGAGTTTTACGAAGATTACTATGGAGTTAAGTACCCAATCCCTCAATCTCTCCATATCGCCCTTCCTGACTTCTCAGCTGGAGCTATGGAAAACTGGGGTCTTGTGACCTACCGTGAAGTTTACTTGGTTGTGGATGAGAACTCTACCTTTGCCAGCCGTCAACAAGTTGCCCTTGTTGTGGCCCATGAATTGGCTCACCAATGGTTTGGGAATCTCGTAACGATGAAATGGTGGGATGACCTTTGGCTCAATGAAAGCTTTGCTAACATGATGGAGTACGTCTGTGTGGATGCTATTGAACCAAGCTGGAATATCTTTGAAGATTTCCAAACAGGTGGAGTGCCTCACGCTCTTGAACGCGATGCGACTGATGGTGTTCAGTCTGTCCACGTCGAAGTTAAACATCCAGATGAAATCAATACGCTCTTTGACGGAGCTATCGTCTATGCCAAAGGAAGTCGCCTCATGCACATGCTTCGTCGTTGGCTAGGTGATGCCGATTTTGCCAAAGGTTTGCATGCCTACTTTGAAAAACATCAGTACAGCAATACAATTGGTCGTGACCTTTGGGATGCTCTTGGTCAAGCATCTGGCCGTGATGTTTCAGCCTTTATGGATTCTTGGTTGGAACAACCTGGTTATCCAGTTCTCACTGTCAAAGTTGAAAATGATGTCTTGAAGATTTCGCAAAAACAATTCTTTATCGGTGAGCACGAAGATAAGAACCGTCTCTGGGTGGTGCCACTCAATAGCAACTGGAAAGGCTTGCCTGATACACTTGAAACTGAAAGTATCGAAATCCCTGGCTACGCAGCTCTTCTTGCAGAAAACAAAACAGCACTTCGTCTCAACACAGAAAATACAGCCCACTACATTACAGACTATCAAGGAGATTTGTTAGATGCTGTTCTTGCTGACCTAGTTGAGCTTGATAACACAAGTAAACTGCAGATCGTTCAAGAACGTCGTTTGCTTGCTGAGGCAGGGCACATTTCTTATGCTGACTTGCTTCCAGTTCTTGATAAACTTGCTAAGGAAGAATCTTACCTTGTCGTTTCAGCTGTTTCTGAAGTAATTTCTGCTCTTGAGCGCTTTATCGATGAAGGAACAGAAGCTGAAAGAGCCTTCAAAGCCTTGGTTGCTAAATTAGCTCGTCATAATTATGACCGTCTTGGTTTTGAAGCTAAAGATGGAGAATCAGATGAGGATGAATTGGTTCGTCAGTTGGCTGTTTCTATGATGATTCGCTCAAATGATGCAGAAGCTAGTCAAGTCGCTAGCCAAATCTTCGCGGCTTACAAGGATAATCTTGCAGGACTTCCAGCAGCAATTCGTTCACAAGTCCTTATCAATGAGATGAAACATCATGAGACCAAAGACTTGTTAGCACTTTATCTTGATACTTATACTCACGCAACAGATGCTGTCTTTAAACGTCAGTTGGCAGCTGCTCTTGCTTATAGTACAGATGCGAACAATATCCAAACCTTGATTGCTTCTTGGAAGGACAAATTTGTGGTCAAACCGCAGGACTTGTCTGCTTGGTATTACCAATTCCTAGCTCACCAAGTAACTCAGGAAACAGCATGGTCTTGGGCGCGTGAAAACTGGGCTTGGATTAAGGCAGCTCTTGGTGGAGATATGAGCTTTGATAGCTTTGTTATCCTTCCTGCACACGTATTTAAGACTCAGCAACGCTTGGCAGAGTACAAGGAATTCTTTGAGCCACAACTTTCTGACCTTGCTCTTAGCCGTAACATCGGTATGGGAATCAAGGAAATTGCAGCGCGTGTTGACTTGATTAACCGTGAAAAAGCTGCAGTGGAAGCAGTCGTTCTTCAATACGGAAACGCATAAATAAGCCTAAAATAAAAAGAAAACTCAGCTATCTCATGTAAAATGCAGAGAGTTGAGTTTTTTTTAAGGCAAATTTGGTATAATGGTTTTAATAAGGAGGAGTTTCTCATGATAAAAATCTTATTGGTTGAGGATGACCTAGGCCTGTCAAATTCAGTATTTGACTTTTTAGACGATTTTGCGGATGTCATGCAGGTATTTGATGGGGAAGAAGGTCTCTACGAAGCTGAAAGTGGCGTCTATGATTTGATTTTGCTCGATTTGATGTTGCCAGAAAAAAATGGCTTCCAAGTCTTGAAAGAATTGCGTGAAAAGGGAATTACGACTCCAGTTCTGATCATGACTGCCAAGGAAAGTTTGGATGACAAGGGACATGGATTTGAACTGGGAGCGGATGATTATCTGACCAAACCTTTCTACTTAGAAGAACTCAAAATGAGAATTCAAGCCCTTCTCAAACGTTCAGGCAAGTTTAATGAAAACACCTTGACTTATGGAAATATTGTAGTTAATTTGTCAACCAATACTGTTAAGGTTGAAGATACTCCTGTCGAATTGCTGGGGAAAGAGTTCGATTTATTAGTTTATTTCCTTCAAAATCAAAATGTTATTTTGCCTAAGACTCAGATTTTTGATCGTTTATGGGGATTTGATAGTGACACAACAATTTCAGTTGTCGAAGTCTATGTTTCAAAAATTCGTAAGAAATTAAAAGGAACCACTTTTGCAGAGAATTTGCAAACCTTGCGCAGTGTTGGGTATATTTTAAAAGATGTTCAGTAAACTAAAAAAAACATGGTATGCGGATGACTTTAGTTATTTTATCCGTAACTTTGGTGTCTTCACTCTGATTTTCTCCACCATGACTCTGATTATTTTGCAGGTCATGCACTCGAGTCTCTATACTTCGGTGGATGATAAGCTTCATGGACTGAGTGAAAATCCTCAGGCAGTTATTCAGCTTGCGGTAAATAGGGCAACTGAAGAGATTAAAGACTTAGAGAATGCCGCTACAGATACTAGCAAGACTGAGGTAAAACCCAATGTCAGTTCCAATACGGAGGTTATTCTTTTTGATAAAAATTTTACCCAACTCCTTTCTGGAAATCGATTTTTGGGATTGGATAAGATTAAGTTAGAAAAGAAAGAATTAGGCCATATCTACCAGATTCAGGTTTTTAATAGCTATGGACAGGAAGAAATCTATCGCATGATTTTGATGGAAACGAATATCAGTTCGGTTTCAACCAATATCAAGTATGCAGCTATCTTGATTAATACCAGTCAGTTGGAGCAGGCCAGTCAAAAGCACGAGAAATTGATTGTGATTGTGATGGCAAGTTTCTGGATTTTATCTTTACTTGCAAGTCTCTATCTAGCTAGGGTCAGTGTTAGGCCCCTGCTTGAGAGCATGCAGAAGCAACAGTCCTTTGTGGAAAATGCTAGTCATGAGTTACGAACTCCACTCGCAGTTTTGCAAAATCGCTTAGAGACCCTTTTTCGTAAGCCAGAAGCAACCATTATGGATGTGAGCGAAAGCATTGCCTCTAGTTTGGAAGAAGTCCGAAATATGCGGTTTTTGACGACGAACTTGTTGAATTTAGCTCGTAGAGATGATGGGATTAAGCCGGAACTTGCAGAAGTTCCAACCAGTTTTTTCAATACGACTTTCACAAACTATGAAATGATTGCTTCGGAAAATGATCGTGTCTTCCGTTTTGAAAATCGGATTCATCGAACGATTGTCACAGATCAGCTTCTTTTGAAACAACTGATGACCATCTTATTTGATAATGCTGTCAAGTATACTGAAGAGGATGGTGAAATTGATTTTCTTATCTCGGCGACTGATCGCAATCTGTATTTACTTGTTTCTGATAATGGAGTCGGTATTTCCACAGAAGATAAGAAGAAAATTTTTGATCGCTTTTATCGAGTGGACAAGGCTAGAACCCGCCAAAAAGGTGGTTTTGGTTTAGGGTTATCCCTAGCCAAGCAAATTGTAGATGCCTTAAAAGGAACCATTACTGTCAAAGATAATAAACCGAAAGGAACAATCTTTGAAGTGAAGATTGCTATCCACACACCATCTAAAAAGAAAAAATAAAAATATCGCTCCAGCTGGGGCGATATTTTGGATTACGTGACTTTCAGTCCGTTTCGCTAAGTCAGGTGTGAGACAGGCAAACCACCCGTTTTAGGGGTGGTCATGATTAAAATAACATAAAAATCTTGACAGATAAACTTAAAAAATGTAAACTATTTACTGGTTAATTAAATGGTTAAATAACCGGTTTAGAAAAACTGTTTAACCGAGAAAAGAAGTTAAGAAATAGCTTCATCATTTATTGAAATGAGGGATTTATGAAATTCAGTAAAAAATATATAGCAGCTGGATCAGCTGTTATCGTATCCTTAAGTCTTTGCGCATATGCACTGAACCAGCATCGCTCGCAGGAAAATAAGGACAATAATCGTGTTTCTTATGTGGATGGTAGCCAGTCAAGTCAGAAAAGTGAAAACTTGACACCAGATCAGGTTAGCCAGAAAGAAGGAATTCAGGCTGAGCAAATTGTCATCAAAATTACGGATCAGGGCTATGTGACGTCACACGGTGATCACTATCATTACTATAACGGGAAAGTTCCTTATGATGCCCTCTTTAGTGAAGAACTCTTGATGAAGGATCCAAACTACAAACTTAAGGATGGAGATATTGTCAATGAGGTCAAGGGTGGTTATATCATCAAGCTCGATGGAAAATATTATGTCTACCTGAAAGATGTAGCTCATGCTGATAATGTTCGAACTAAGGATGAAATCAATCGTCAAAAACAAGAACACGTCAAAGATAATGAGAAGGTCAGCTCTGATGTTGCTGTAGCAAGGTCTCAGGGACGCTATACGACAGATGATGGTTATGTCTTTAATCCAGCTGATATTATCGAAGATACGGGTGATGCTTATATCGTTCCTCATGGAGGTCACTATCACTATATTCCAAAAAGTGATTTGTCTGCTAGTGAGTTAGCAGCAGCTAAAGCTCATTTAACTGGCAAAAATACGCAACCAAGTCAGCTAAGCTATTCTTCAACAGCTAGTGATAATACTAATCAAGCTATAGAGAAAGAATCAACTAGCAAGCCAGAAAGCAAAGTTGAAAATCTCCAAAGTCTATTGAAAGAACTCTACGATTCACCTAGCGACAAACGTTACAGTGAATCAGATGGTTTGGTTTTTGACCCTGCTAAGATTATCAGTCGTACACCAAATGGAGTTGCGATTCCGCATGGCGACCATTATCATTTTATTCCTTACAGTAAGCTCTCTCCTTTAGAAGAAAAGATTGCTAGAATGGTGCCTATCGGTGGTACTGGTTCTACGATTTCTACAAATGAAAAACCTAATGAAGTAGCGTCTAGTCTAGGAAGTCTTTCAAGCAGTCCATCTACTTTGAGTCATCCTTCCTTGCTTACAAATAAGGCTATCTCTTCAACATCTGATGGTTATATCTTTAATCCAAAAGATATTGTCGAAGAAACTGCTACAGCTTATATTGTAAGACATGGTGATCATTTCCATTACATTCCTAAGTCGAATCAAATTGGGCAACCGACTCTTCCAAACAATGGTCTAACAACACCTTCGCCTTCTCTTCCAATCAATCCAGGAACTTCACATGAGGAACATGAAGAAGATGGGCACGGCTTTGATGCTAATCGTATTATTGCGGAAGATGAGCAAGGCTTTATTATGAGTCATGGTGATCATAACCATTACTTCTTCAAGAAGGATTTGACTGCTGATCAAATCAAGGCAGCGCAAGAACACTTGAAAGGTGTAACTCCAGCAACACCAAGCCCAGCCAATGATGATCACGATGGCGATGAGCATGACCACCATCATGGTGAAGACCATGATCATGGTTTTGATGCCAATCGTGTCATCAGTGAGGATGAACAAGGCTTTGTCATGTCACACGGAGATCACAATCATTTCTTCTTTAAGAAAGATTTGACAGCAGAGCAAATTAAGGCCGCACAGGATCATCTGAAAACACATCATGGTGTAGAACCTGTAAAACCTCTTGCTAAAACAGTAGAGTCTTTCTCAAGAGATGCTAGTGATGAAGAAAAGATTGCTTATATCTCTAAAACTTATGGCGTTCCACTTGAAGCTATTAGAATTTCAAACGGATTCTTTGTTTTTGGAAATCCAGACCAAGCCTACGATCCAACTCATATCCATCCCTATGCTGTTCGTAAAGAACACGTTCGACTGCCACTCCAAACTGGCAATCCAGAACTTGATTTCCTAAATGAACTCTATACCACTGCTTTGAGAGATGGTGTGTCTCCGTACAGCTTACAGGTAGAAAATGGTAGTTTTGTGATTCCTCATGGCGACCACAATCACTACATCAAGGTGCAAACTAAGGGCTATGAAGTAGCTTTGAAAAACAAGATTCCAGCTCTACAATCCAACTACCAACCTGGAGCTTTTGATGAGAAGGCAGTCTTGGAAAAAGTAGATCAACTTTTAACTGATAGCAGAAGCATCTACAAAGACAAGCCTATCGAACAAAGACAGATTGAGTTAGCCTTAGGTCAGTTTACTGAAAACATAAAGAAACTGGCAACTAATTCTACAGCAGGTTATCTTGCGACACTGGATCTCTTTGATAAGCAATATATCCATATTGATGAAAGTGTCAAACCTGTTGAAACAAGTGATTTAGATAAGAAATATCAGGCCTTGATTGATAAAATCAATACACTGGATACAGACTCTTATGGACTTCCAAAGAAAGATCTTCTCGTTCGACTCCAAGAAGCTAAATTGGCTAAAGATGAGGCTGGTTTAGCAGCGGTTGAATCACAACTTCAAGCCTTGCAAGACTTTAATGACCGAACAGGTGTTACAACTGTGGAATACATCAAGTACTTCTACGAACACGTAAATGACGGTCGTTTGAGTGATGAACTTCGAAACAAAGTGGCTCAGTTGACTTGGACCTTGTATCAATCTCAATCCTTCCTTAAGGCAGCAGAATTGAACAAATTATTCCCAAGTATCTATCAGGCAAAACAAGAAGTGGAAGAAGCTTTGAAAGCTCAGCCAACTACTGCGAAATCAAGTCAGACAGTTCTAGATACTGAAAAAGTTGATAATCAAAGTGCCAAGACAGCTATTTATGGCTTCTTGAAAGAATTGTATGGAGACTTTATGCCTGAAGAGCATGTGAATCATGTCAGCAAGGAACAAGTAGAAAGTCTTTTGAGCAAGGCAACTCAACTCTTAGAGCAAATCCAAGAAGAAGGAATCAGACAATCCTTGGCAGAAGAAGTAGAAAATCTCAAAGCTGCCACAAACAAAGCTGATGCAGATTTGGATGAAGTAAATAGTCAGGTGAAAGATATCTTGACTCGTATCGCCAGCTCTCTTCAACAAGAGAAAGAAAATGCTGAGCAAGATCCTCAGACACTTGTACTCTATCAAAAACTCTACGATATTCTTATGTCGCTTCATTCTTATTTAGAAAACAATAAGGGTTCTGATGAGGACTTTGATAAGGTAGATGCTTTACTAGATCAACTTTCTGCTAAGAGTAAAGATAAGGCTGCTTTACTTGAATTGACAAAAGCTATTCTGATCTTGAATCAAGAAATCAAGTCAAAATCAAGCGCGAGTGAAGAAGCAAGTCCAGCAACAAATGCCGAGGCAAATGGTGATAAGACAAGTGCTGAGAACCAACCAAATGTAGCTACAGAATCTAACAGTGAAACTACTAGCGACGAAAACAAACCGAGCAACGCAACAGATTCTAAATCTGCTGAATCAGTTCCAGAAAAGGAAACAACAGAATCTTCTACAACTACTGGAAATCAAGAAAAACCAGTAGAATAAAAAAGTTGGTAGATAAAAAGTTTGTGGTCGTAGATCTAGGAGATTTTCCCATTCAAGGCTGTTTCCTATTTCTCATTGTAATTATAAACCATGGCAACATAAGAAAACGAGCATTTCCAACTGAGGAGGTGCTCGTTTTTTGATAGTTAGAAGTAGTTTTTATCCGTCTATTTAGAGTTGATTACAAGAAATTATTGACTTGAATGTGGATATAAGATTTATTCACTGATTATAATGTTTAAATAGTGCTCCAAAGCAAAGAATTATCCTCATGAGTATGAATCTTATAAATTAACTACCTCCAAACCATGTTCTGTCAAGCGATAGATGCTTGAACAGACCTCTTTTAAGAAACGACGGTCATGCGAAACAGTGATGATACCGCCTGGATAGGTTGCAAAGAGTTTTCTTATTTCAGGTTGAGAAGTTGGAGAAAAGTTTCGTGTAGGTTCATCCAGCAGGAGAAAGTTTGGTTTGCGCAGCACTAAATCCAAAAGCAGGAGTTTTCCCTGTTGCCCGCCAGATAAGGAGCGAATTTGATGCTGCATTTCTGGATAACTGAAATTGAGACTGGCTAAGTGAGATTGGATTTTCTGCAGTTCCTCTTTTTCTCCAGTTTTGCTGAGGTAGGCTATTGGTGATAAATCCAATTGCAGTTTTTTGTGGTAATCTTGTGGCATAAAACCAAGCGAAATTTCTCTTTTGGCGCTAAGCAGCTGTTGAAACTTGGCTAGCAGAGTCGATTTCCCAATACCATTTGGGCCAATGATACCGATTTTTTCTTGGCCACGAACAGTTAGTTGAAGTCCTTGAGCCAAAACTAGCTCACCAATGGACAAATTCTCTTTTTCCAGTTGGATTAAGACTTTAGATGCCGGTAATGGCTGTATATCTGAGAAAAAAAGTCTGATTTCTTCCTCTTCAAGTGGTTTTTGGGTCATGGACTGAGCTGTCTTTTCAAAGCGTTTTTCTTGAGAGAGGACATTTTTCATCTTTTTAGCCAATAGGCGACCTGCAGTACTGTCTTTGGTAGCTCGAAGAGCAGTTTCTACATTTTGTTTAACTCGTTGATGTTTTTCCATAGTTTTATTGTAGGCTCTTTGGTCGTTGGTTGCTTGCTGGCTTTGTCTGGCAAAATTAGCCTTTCTCTGCTCACTATAACTATCATAGTCTAAATGCTCTACTAGTGTTTCCGCTTCTTTACGGTGCTTGACCAGTCGCAAGTGAACAATAGTGTCTACCGTTTCAGAAAGAAAGTCCTCATCATGGGAAATGAAAATAACGGTTTGTCTAATCTTGCGAATCTGACCTTTTAGCCAATCAACCGTCTCAAGATCCAAGTCATTTGAAGGTTCATCTAAAAATAGAATCTCAAAGGGTTTGGCTAACTCATGGATGAGCTGAATTTTCAAAGCTTCACCCCCTGATAGACTACCAATTTCTTGGTTGCTAGCGAAGCGATCGCCATCAAAATGCAACTCCTCCGCCAAACGATAGAGGACACTGTAATCTAAATCGATAGTATCTAAAAAGAAGTAGTCGTGTAGAGTTTTCTTTTTCAGGTCCTCAGGGACTTTTTGAGGAATGTAGGCTATTGATTGATAATCAGATTGAATGTCTCCCCTGATAGTGAAATCAGGCAAAGCTTCCCCCATTAAAGTTTTAAGTAAGGTTGATTTGCCATTTCCTTCCTCTCCAATAATAGCTACCTTTTCCCCATCCTGGATGGTCATGCTTAGATCAGAGACAAGGTCTCGTAAATCTTTGTTTTGTGTGATGGTCAGGTGATTGATTTTTATCATATGATTGTCCTTTCTAGAATGTTGATATTGCATAACAAAAAGCTCTACTTTACCTAGTAGAGCCAAAGTTTATGTCAAAAAAACTCTATTAATACTCTTCGAAAATCTCTTCAAACCACGTCAGCGTCGCCTTACCGTAGATATATGTAACTGACTTCGTCAGTCTTATCTACAACCTCAAAGCAGTGCTTTAAGCAACCTGTGGCTCGCTTCCTAGTTTGCTCTTTGATTTTCATTGAGTATAAAATGCCAGAAGAAAGAGCATAAAAGAGTACACAAAAAGAGACAAAAACAAGATCTACTAAATAAAGGTTCTTTATTTGATAGACTTAGTTGTTCATGTCTCCCTTACCTCCGAGTATTAGTATCTTTATACTATACCTTTAAGGAAATTTTGTCAACAGAAAACTGGAAATTCCAAGTTCTAAAATCCAAAAACAGGTCCATAAAGAGTCAGTACGTGTTTGACATGCTCGTAATGGAATTTGTCGTAGTTTCGCCAAGCAATGCGTGCTTGGTCGTTCAGTTTTAGGCTACCGAGGCCTATCAGAAGACTGGTACGTTGGTAAAATTTCTCAAGGTCGATTAAGATACTGTTGTTCAACTTTTCCGCTTTTTTGAGCTCTTGCAGAGTAGTATTTAGCAGCTCTTGCAGTCGAATATCATCTGCCGTACCTTGTTTACAGTTTTGGTAGCTTTTATTTAACTCGGATAGGAGTTGGGTTGCATTAGTAATGAGTTCTTTGTCTTCCATGTGAGCATCCTCCTTGCTATCATGTATTATTGCCTATAGATAGCACTAAAAAACAAAAATCACATAGTGAATATATTAAAAATTCGAATTTTAATTACAAAGTTTGGTGGGCTGATTTGTAGCCTTTTCATGGTATAATCAAGAGAGTAAATCTTTATGGAGGAAGTATGAAATTAAATATTCAAGAAATTCGTAAGCAGTCTGAAGGCTTGCATTTTGAACAAACCTTAGACCTAGCCGCAGACCTGCATGCACGTAATCAAGAAATTTTAGATGTAAAAGATATCCTTGCAGTTGGGAAAGTACAGTACGAAGACCGTATGTATTTCTTAGATTATCAACTATCTTATACCATTGTTCTTGCTTCAAGTCGCAGTATGGAACCAGTTGAGTTAGTTGAATCTTATCCAGTAACGGAAGTTTTCATGGAAGGTGCAACTAACCAACTAGATCAGGAAGTTTTAGACGATGATTTGGTCTTGCCTATCGAAAATGGAGAACTTGATCTTGCTGAGAGCGTGTCAGACAATATCCTACTAAACATTCCTATCAAGGTCTTGACGGCTGAAGAAGAGGCTGGTCAAGGATTTGTTTCAGGAAATGACTGGCAAATCATGACAGAAGAAGAATACCAAGATCAACAAGCAGTTAAGAAAGAAGAAAACAGTCCTTTTGCTGGCTTACAAGGACTATTTGATGGAGACGAATAATGGTTTTGTCAAAAAAACGAGCACGAAAGGTGCTGGAAGAAATCATTGCTCTGTTTCCAGATGCCAAGCCCAGTCTTGATTTTACCAATCATTTTGAACTCTTGGTTGCGGTCATGTTGTCAGCCCAGACGACGGATGCAGCGGTAAATAAGGCCACACCAGGTCTCTTTGCTGCCTTTCCAACGCCACAAGCCATGTCTGTTGCAACAGAAAGTGAAATTGCCTCACACATTTCTCGCCTAGGACTGTATAGAAATAAGGCTAAATTCCTAAAAAAATGTGCCCAACAGTTACTAGATGATTTCGATGGTCAAGTCCCTCAAACACGTCAGGAATTAGAGAGTTTGGCAGGTGTTGGACGCAAGACAGCCAATGTTGTTATGAGTGTGGGGTTTGGAATTCCAGCTTTTGCAGTGGATACTCATGTGGAGCGTATTTGCAAACACCATGATATTGTCAAAAAATCAGCGACACCTCTTGAGGTGGAAAAGCGGGTTATGGATATTTTGCCACCTGAAAAATGGTTAGCAGCCCATCAGGCCATGATTTATTTCGGACGGGCTATCTGCCATCCTAAAAATCCAGAGTGTGACCAGTACCCACAGTTATATGATTTTAGCAATTTATAAGATGGGGTTTCAAAAGTTTTTGCTTGATTTTAAGCATGCTTTGTGCTATAGTAATTGATAACTAAATATTCCTTTAAACCTGTCCCGTGAGGCAGGCAAGGAGCGCGATAAAGTAGAAGGGTGAAGTCTATACTATTTGCAGTAGGGCTCGCTTGACTATACATTTCAAGTCTCCTTGTTTAAGGAGACTTTTCTTTTTGGAGGTTTGTCATGAAGACAAAAGAAGTTGTAGACGAATTGACCGTCAAACGGGCGATTACGCGTATTACTTACGAGATTATCGAACGTAATAAAGATTTGAATAAAATCGTCTTGGCTGGTATTAAAACTCGCGGTGTCTTTATTGCCCACCGTATTCAAGAACGTCTGGAACAGTTAGAAAATCTTTCAGTTCCTGTTGTAGAACTAGATACAAAACCCTTCCGTGATGATGTTAAAAGCGGTGAAGATACTTCTTTGATTTCAGTAGATGTGACAGATCGTGAAGTTATTTTGGTGGATGATGTGCTTTATACAGGTCGTACTATTCGCGCTGCCATTGATAATATTGTGGGTCATGGTCGCCCTGCGCGTGTGAGCCTAGCTGTTTTAGTTGACCGTGGCCACAGAGAACTACCAATCCGTCCAGATTATGTTGGAAAAAATATCCCAACCAGTCGTTCTGAAGAAATCATTGTAGAGATGACAGAACTAGACGGACAAGATAGAGTTCTGATTACTGAAGAAGCATAAAAGCTAAAGGAGTAGTTATGTCAGAAAATCAACAAGCATTGAACCATGTGGTGTCCATGGAAGACCTCACTGTCGATCAAGTGATGAAATTGATTAAGCGGGGGGGTGAGTTTAAAAACGGAGCTCAGTTACCATACCAAGATTATTCTATTGTATCTAACCTCTTCTTTGAAGATTCTACACGGACCCATAAGTCTTTTGAAGTGGCAGAGATTAAATTAGGGTTGGAACGATTAGACTTTGATGTGAAGACCAGCTCGGTCAATAAGGGTGAGACACTTTATGATACCATTTTGACCCTTTCTGCCTTAGGGGTGGATGTCTGTGTTATCCGTCATCCAGAGGTTGACTACTATAGACAGTTGATAGAGAGTCCAAGTATAAAGACCTCTATTATCAATGGTGGAGATGGTTCGGGCCAACACCCTAGCCAGAGCTTGCTTGATTTGATGACCATTTATGAGGAATTTGGTCACTTTGAAGGTCTCAAGGTTGCTATTGCAGGTGACTTGGATCACTCCCGCGTTGCAAAATCTAATATGCAGATTTTGAAGCGCTTGGGAGCTGAACTTTACTTTGCTGGACCTGAGGAATGGAGAAGTCAAGAGTTTGCAGACTATGGACAGTTTGTAACTATTGATGAAATTATTGATCAGGTGGATGTCATGATGTTTCTCCGTGTGCAACATGAACGCCATGATAGTGGTGCAGTCTTTTCAAAAGAAGACTACCATGCTCAACATGGCTTAACACAAGAACGTTACGAGCGCTTGAAAGAAACAGCAATCCTTATGCACCCAGCTCCAGTCAATCGTGATGTAGAAATCGCAGACCACTTGGTTGAAGCACCAAAATCACGGATTGTCCAACAAATGACCAATGGTGTTTTTGTTCGAATGGCAATCTTAGAATCCGTACTGGCGAGTAGAAACGCCAACTAAAACACAAGACGTTAAAAGACGCCAGTGAGCGTCCACGAGAGGTGAAAATATGACAAAAAGACTTCTAGTATTAGAAGATGGCACAGTTTTTGAAGGCAAGGCCTTCGGAGCAGATATTGATGTAACAGGCGAAATCGTCTTTAATACAGGCATGACCGGCTACCAAGAATCCATTACAGACCAGTCTTATAATGGACAAATCTTGACCTTTACTTATCCTTTGGTAGGAAATTATGGAATCAACCGTGATGATTACGAATCCATTATTCCAACTTGTAAGGGAGTCGTTGTTTTCGAAGAAGCACGTAGAGCAAGCAACTGGCGCAACCAAATGACCTTGGATGAATTTTTGAAAGCCAAGAAAATTCCTGGTATTTCAGGGATTGATACGCGTGCACTTACCAAGATTATCCGTAAGCATGGTACCATGCGTGCAACTTTGACTCATGTTGGGGACAGTATGGACCATGTAACGGATCAGCTCCAAGCAACAGTTTTGCCGACAGACAATATCAAGCAGGTTTCTACTAAAACTTCATATCCAGCTCCAGGAGTTGGTTTGAGTGTTGTCTTAGTTGACTTTGGTCTCAAGCACTCAATCCTACGTGAACTTTCTAAGCGAAACTGTAACGTGACGGTTGTTCCTTATTCAACAACGGCGGAAGAAATTCTCCATCTCAATCCTGACGGAGTTATGTTGTCAAATGGTCCAGGTAACCCAGAAGACGTTCCACAAGCACTCGACATGATTCGTGGTGTGCAAGGAAAAATTCCAATCTTTGGTATTTGTATGGGGCATCAACTCTTTGCAATGGCAAATGGGGCTAAGACCTACAAGATGAAGTTTGGACACCGTGGATTCAACCATGCGGTACGCGAAATTGCTACAGGACGTGTGGATTTTACAAGTCAAAACCATGGTTATGCAGTCAGCCGTGAGGATTTGCCAGAGCATTTGATTATCACCCACGAAGAAATCAATGACAAGTCAGTTGAAGGTGTGCGCCACAGATACCAACCTGCTTTCTCTGTTCAATATCACCCAGATGCAGCCCCTGGTCCACACGACGCAAGCTACCTATTTGACGAGTTTATCGAGATGATGGAAGCTTTTAAACAATCAAACTAAGAACGAGTAAAAGCTCGTCGGAGAATTTATTTAACTGAACACGGACGGAAAGCTCGGAATTTAGAGAAACCAACTTGGATTGTCAATCCTTCCTTAGTTTCCTAAAATTCAATCGCTTTCTATTCGTCCTTTGTATCTTATTTAATGTCGCTCTGTGAGGCGACGAATAGAAAGGCAGGTCGTTTCTTTTAGTCGCTATCAGGCGAACTAAAAACTCCCTGCACTAGATTTTTTACCGAAAAGTATCGTTTCGCTAAAAAATCGTCGGAGAATTTATTTAATGGCAACCTGAGAGTTGCCGAATAGAAAGGAGAAGATACATTGTTCGCGGAAGTGAACACGCCCTAAGAACTGTGTGAAAAAGATAAACATCGTCTTGACGCTGAAGGCGTCTGAACCTAGTTTCCTATTTTCACTGTGTTCTTTACGGGCTTTGTATCATAAACTATGCCTAAACGTACTGATATTCAAAAAATTATGGTGATTGGTTCTGGTCCGATTATTATTGGTCAGGCTGCTGAGTTTGACTATGCTGGGACCCAGGCTTGCTTGTCGTTGAAAGAGGAAGGTTATGAGGTTGTCTTGGTTAACTCAAACCCTGCCACCATCATGACGGACAAGGAGATTGCGGACAAGGTTTATATTGAACCAATTACACTTGAGTTTGTAACGCGTATTCTTCGTAAGGAACGTCCAGATGCCTTGCTACCAACCCTTGGTGGGCAAACTGGTCTTAATATGGCCATGGAATTGTCTAAAAATGGTATCCTAGATGAGCTTGGTGTTGAACTTCTGGGTACTAAACTATCTGCCATTGATCAAGCGGAGGACCGTGACCTCTTTAAACAATTGATGGAAGAGCTCAACCAACCAATTCCAGAATCTGAAATTGTCAACACAGTCGAAGAAGCTGTTGCCTTTGCAGCAACAATTGGCTACCCAGTCATCGTCCGTCCAGCCTTTACACTTGGTGGTACTGGTGGTGGTATGTGTGCCAACGAGGAAGAATTGCGTGAAATCGCTGAAAATGGTTTGAAATTGTCACCTGTTACCCAATGTTTGATTGAGCGTTCTATTGCTGGTTTCAAGGAAATCGAATACGAAGTGATGCGTGACTCAGCTGACAATGCTTTGGTTGTTTGTAACATGGAAAACTTTGACCCAGTTGGGATTCACACAGGGGATTCCATTGTATTTGCCCCTGCGCAAACCATGTCAGATTATGAAAACCAAATGCTACGTGATGCGAGCTTGAGCATCATTCGTGCCCTTAAGATTGAAGGGGGATGTAACGTTCAGTTGGCCCTTGATCCCCACAGCTTCAAGTACTATGTCATCGAAGTAAACCCTCGTGTATCGCGTTCGTCAGCCCTTGCTTCTAAGGCGACAGGTTACCCAATTGCCAAATTGGCTGCTAAGATTGCCGTCGGTTTGACCTTGGATGAGGTTATTAACCCAGTCACGGGTTCAACCTATGCCATGTTTGAGCCAGCCCTTGACTACGTCGTTGCCAAGATTCCACGTTTCCCATTTGACAAGTTTGAAAAGGGTGAGCGCCGTCTTGGGACACAGATGAAGGCCACTGGAGAAGTCATGGCAATCGGTCGAAACATCGAAGAATCTCTCCTTAAAGCTTGTCGTTCCCTTGAAATTGGGGTGCACCACAATGAAATGCATGAGCTTGCAGCAGTTTCTGATGATGCCTTGATTGAAAAGGTTGTTAAGGCCCAAGATGACCGTCTCTTCTATGTGTCAGAAGCTATTCGCCGTGGTTACACACCAGAAGAAATTGCAGAACTTACAAAAATCGATATCTTTTATCTCGATAAACTTCTACATATCTTTGAGATTGAGCAGGAGTTGGGTGCCCATCCACAAGATCTTGAAGTTTTGAAAACTGCAAAATTAAATGGCTTCTCAGACCGTAAGATTGCTGAACTATGGGAAACGACAGCTGACCAAGTGCGCCAACTTCGTTTGGAAAACAAGATTGTCCCAGTCTACAAGATGGTTGATACCTGTGCGGCTGAGTTTGACTCTGAAACACCATATTTCTATTCAACCTATGGATGGGAAAATGAGTCTATCAAATCAGATAAGGAATCTGTACTTGTCCTAGGTTCAGGTCCAATCCGTATCGGACAAGGAGTTGAGTTTGACTACGCAACTGTTCACTCTGTTAAGGCTATCCAGGCTGCTGGTTATGAAGCCATTATCATGAACTCCAATCCAGAGACCGTTTCTACAGATTTCTCTGTGTCTGACAAGCTCTACTTTGAACCATTGACATTCGAAGATGTTATGAATGTTATCGATTTGGAACAACCAAAAGGAGTTATTGTTCAGTTTGGTGGTCAAACAGCTATTAACCTTGCGGAGCCATTAGCCAAAGCAGGTGTGACCATTTTGGGAACGCAAGTCGCTGACCTAGACCGAGCTGAAGACCGTGACCTCTTTGAGCAAGCTCTTAAAGACTTGGATATTCCACAGCCACCAGGACAAACAGCTACCAATGAAGAAGAAGCAGTGCTTGCAGCTCGCAAGATTGGCTTTCCAGTTCTCGTTCGCCCATCTTATGTACTTGGTGGACGTGCCATGGAAATCGTTGAAAATGAAGAAGATCTTCGTTCTTACATGCGTACAGCGGTTAAGGCTAGTCCAGATCACCCAGTTCTTGTCGACTCTTATATCGTTGGTCAAGAGTGCGAAGTTGATGCCATTTCAGATGGAGAAAATGTTCTCATCCCTGGTATCATGGAGCACATCGAACGAGCTGGTGTTCACTCAGGTGACTCAATGGCGGTTTATCCTCCACAGACCTTATCTCAAAAGGTCCAAGAAACCATTGCAGACTACACCAAACGCCTAGCGATTGGGCTAAACTGCTTGGGAATGATGAATATTCAGTTTGTCATCAAGGATGAAAAAGTCTATGTTATTGAGGTTAATCCACGTGCCAGTCGTACTGTTCCATTCCTTTCTAAGGTGACCAATATTCCTATGGCGCAGGTAGCAACCAAGCTCATTCTTGGTCAAAGTTTATCAGAACTTGGCTACCAAGATGGTCTTTACCCTGAAAGCACTCGAGTTCATATCAAGGCACCTGTCTTTTCCTTTACCAAACTAGCTAAGGTAGACAGCTTGCTCGGTCCTGAAATGAAGTCAACAGGTGAAGTTATGGGTTCTGATACGACTTTGGAAAAAGCTCTCTATAAAGCTTTTGAAGCTTCTTACTTACATTTGCCAACCTTTGGTAATGTTGTATTTACCATTGCTGATGATACAAAAGAAGAAGCTTTGGACTTAGCTCGTCGTTTTCAAAATATTGGCTATGGAATCCTTGCGACAGAAGGGACAGCAGCTTTCTTTGCCAGTCATGGACTTCAAGCTCAACCTGTTGGTAAGATAGGTGATGACGATAAAGATATTCCAAGTTTTGTCCGCAAAGGAAGAATTCAAGCTATTATTAACACAGTGGGAACCAAACGTACTGCTGACGAAGATGGTGAGCAGATTCGCCGTTCAGCCATTGAACACGGTGTGCCCCTCTTCACAGCCCTAGATACAGCTAACGCCATGCTCAAAGTGTTGGAAAGCCGTAGTTTTGTCACAGAAGCGATCTAGTTGAGAAAAATTTTTCACATTTTTAAAGCCAGCGTTTTCTGACGCTGGCTTTTGCGATATTAGTGCAGGCTATTCAACTATCAGTTCTTCACTCAAGGATGATTATGAATTGTGATACGATAAGAATAAATTGAGAATGGCTTATGATGTTAATCGTTCCCCTTTTTTGTAATTCTAGTATATCAGATCAATATAAATTTGCATGCTACTCCCTTTTGAAAAAATGGCTATTTCAGGTGAAAAAAACGACATTTCAGATTTTCTGTTCCAGAAATAGCTATCGCTATGATATAATTATTTTATGATTATTACTATTCCTATAAAAAACCAAAAAGATATTGGCACACCATCTGATTCAGTCGTTGTTCTCGGCTATTTTGATGGTATACACAAGGGGCATCAAGAATTATTTCGTGTTGCCAATAAGGCTGCGAGAAAAGATTTATTACCTATCGTCGTTATGACCTTTAATGAATCTCCAAAGATTGCTTTAGAGTCCTATCATCCGGATCTGTTTTTGCATATTTTGAACCCTGCTGAACGTGAGAGGAAACTAAAGCGTGAAGGCGTAGAAGAATTATATCTCCTTGATTTTAGTAGTCAATTCGCTAGTCTCACGGCAGAAGAATTTTTCGCAACTTATATTAAGGCTATGAATGCTAAAATTATTGTTGCAGGTTTTGATTATACATTTGGTTCTGACCAAAAAACGGCAGAGGACTTAAAGGATTACTTTGATGGAGAAGTCATTATCGTTCCACCTGTAGAAGATGAGAAAGGAAAGATTAGTTCAACTCGTATCCGTCAAGCTATTTTAGATGGAAATGTGAAAGAAGCAGGAGAACTTTTGGGGGCACCGCTTCCATCAAGAGGTATGGTGGTTCATGGCAATGCTCGTGGTCGTACGATTGGTTATCCAACAGCTAATTTGGTGCTTTTAGATCGTACTTATATGCCGGCAGATGGTGTTTATGTCGTTGATGTTGAGATTCAAAGACAGAAGTATCGTGCTATGGCTAGTGTTGGAAAAAATGTGACCTTTGATGGAGAAGAAGCGCGTTTTGAAGTCAATATTTTTGATTTTAATCAAGATATTTATGGGGAAACCGTCATGGTTTATTGGCTTGATCGTATTCGAGACATGACCAAATTTGACTCAGTTGACCACTTAGTGGATCAGTTAAAGGCTGATGAAGAAGTAGCTCGAAATTGGTCTTAAGAGTTTGGATAATTAAAAAAGAGGTTGTTTGTAACCCAAAAGATAGATGAATAAGTCTAACTTTTGAGGTCATTACACTACCTCTTTTTATTCTTTTTCAAAGGTGAATCCTTCTCCAAGGATTTCATGGGCTTCTGTAATAGTTATAAAGGCTTGAGGATCGATTCGATGAATCATTTCCTTCATTTTCACAATCTCATTTCTACCGACAATACAGTAGATAATCTTCAAATCTTTTTGACTATAGTAGCCTTGACCAGAAATAAAAGTAACGCCTCTTCCTAGATCATCATTAATTGCTTTAGCAAGTTGGTCAGGACGTTTTGTGATAATCATAAAGCCTTTACCAGCATAGCCACCTTCTCCAATCAAATCAATGACACGAGAAACGATAAAATCAAATAAGAGCGTGTAAGAAACCAATCTCAAGTCCTTGAAGATTAGGAGAATGAGCATGAGAATACAAAAATCTAAGATAAAGAGCAGTTTTCCCATTGATATATGAGTGTATTTATTGAGAATACGAGCTAGAATATCAGTACCACCAGTTGTACCTCCAGCATTAAATATAATTCCAAGACCGATTCCCAATAGAATTCCCGCTATAAGTGCAGTAATCAGTAAATCACCTTGAAGATCAATATGAAGGGGAATACGCTCAAAAAAAGCCAACCAGGCGGACAAAGCTAAGGTTCCAAGCAAACTAGAATAGAGGGATTTTGCTCCAAATATTTTCCAAGCTAGGATAAAAAGGGGAATGTTAATCAGCAGGTTCATGAGGGAAACAGGGATTTTAAAAAGATAAAAGGTGATGAGGGTAATACCTGTCGCTCCTCCTTCAAAGAGGTGATGAGGAACTACAAAATAAGTTAGCCCAAAAGCATAAATGGCAGCACCTAGTAAAATGGTTAAAACGGGATAAATTTTTTTAATCATAGGAACCTCTTTTCTTATAAGTAGATTATATCAAATTTTTAAGGAAAATTTGAATGACTCCATTAGGATTTTTAATCTTTTTTTGATATAATTAGAAGTAAGAAAACCAATCTGAATCCTAAAATAGAAAGATTGATACTATGACAAAAATTAAGATTGTAACTGATTCATCTGTTACTATTGAACCAGAACTCGTAAAACAATTAGATATTACAATTGTTCCATTATCTGTAATGATTGATAATGTTGTTTATTCGGATGCTGATTTGAAAGAAGAGGGTAAATTTCTTCAGTTGATGCAAGCAAGTAAGAATCTTCCGAAAACAAGTCAACCACCTGTAGGTGTCTTTGCTGAAGTATTTGACGACCTATGCAAGGATGGTAGCCAGATTCTTGCTATTCATATGTCCCATGCTCTTTCAGGGACTGTAGAAGCAGCGCGTCAAGGTGCCAGCCTGTCTACTGCCGATGTGACAGTTATCGATAGTTCCTTCACTGACCAAGCCTTGAAATTCCAAGTTGTTGAGGCTGCGAAATTAGCACAAGAAGGCAAAGATATGGCGGAAATTTTATCTCACGTTGAAGAGGTAAAAAATCATACGGAGCTCTATATTGGTGTTTCTACTCTAGAAAACCTAGTAAAAGGTGGACGAATTGGCCGTGTAACTGGATTGTTGAGCTCCCTTCTCAATATCCGTGTTGTCATGCAAATGAAAGACCATGAATTACAGCCAATTGTTAAAGGTCGTGGAGCTAAAACCTTTAAAAAATGGTTAGATGAGTTGACAACATCTCTCTCTGAACGTTCTGTAGCAGAGATTGGAATTTCATATTCTGGTAATGCTGACTGGGCAAAAGAGATGAAAGAAAGTTTACAAGCCTATGTTGAAAAACCAATTTCTGTTTTAGAAACAGGTTCTATTATTCAGACTCATACAGGCGAGAATGCGTGGGCTATTTTGGTACGTTACCATTCCTAAAAAAATAAAGAAAATGCAAATAAACAGCGTTTTTAACTTGACCTATAAGGGATTTTAGGATATGATTATATTTGTTAATTAGAAATTAATTTGGAGGAATCATTAACATGGCAAACAAACAAGATTTGATCGCTAAAGTAGCAGAAGCTACAGAATTGACTAAGAAAGACTCAGCAGCAGCAGTTGAAGCTGTATTCGCAGCAGTAACTGATTACCTTGCAGCTGGTGAAAAAGTTCAATTGATCGGTTTTGGTAACTTTGAAGTTCGTGAGCGTGCTGCACGTAAAGGTCGCAACCCACAAACTGGTAAAGAAATCACAATTGCAGCTTCTAAAGTTCCAGCATTCAAAGCTGGTAAAGCTCTTAAAGACGCTGTTAAATAATCAGCCTTTGAAAAGCCTATCATATCAAGCATTTGAGCTTGTGTGACAGGCTTTTATTTTTCATTTTTTCACTTGTTTTAGGATGATATCAACCTGCATTTTCATTGTTTTATAAGAGAGATGAGTCTTTATGGTTTATTTGTCTCAAAATCAAACCCTGAAGGTGGATAATCGCATTCTATGATATTTTATTGATTTTCAGTTGTAATCATATCAAATATTTAAGTAGAAAGAAAAATCATATACTATCTATTGAAAATATTATAAATCAGATAAAAAGACAGGTGAAATCTTCTGTGTTATACTAGAGATATGTTAGATTTGAAAGAATACGGTATCGTCATGTGGTCGGAGGAAAAGATCATTTCTTTCCGTGAGAAACTTCTTAGTTGGTATGATGAAAACAAAAGAGATTTACCGTGGCGCAGAAGTAAAAATCCTTATCATATCTGGGTGTCTGAAATCATGCTCCAGCAGACCAGGGTGGATACGGTTATTCCCTATTATAAACGATTCTTGGAATGGTTTCCGACCGTGGAAAGTTTGGCAACTGCACCTGAAGAAGGTTTGTTGAAGGCTTGGGAAGGTTTGGGCTATTATTCTCGAGTTCGTAATATGCAGGCTGCTGCTCAACAGATTATGGCTGATTTTGGTGGTCAATTTCCAAACACCTATGAAGGAATTTCCAGCCTGAAAGGAATTGGACCTTACACAGCAGGAGCCATTTCCAGTATTGCTTTTAACTTGCCTGAGCCAGCTGTAGATGGTAATGTTATGCGTGTTTTGGCCCGTCTGTTCGAAGTCAACCATGATATTGGGATTCCAAGTAATCGCAAAATTTTTCAGGCAATGATGGAAATCTTGATTGACCCAGAAAGGCCTGGTGACTTTAATCAAGCTTTGATGGACTTAGGATCTGATATTGAGGCGCCAGTTAATCCTAGGCCAGAAGAGAGTCCAATTAAGGACTTCAGTGCGGCATATCAGAATGGCACAATGGACCGTTATCCAATTAAGGCTCCCAAGAAAAAGCCAATTCCCATTTATCTTAAAGCCTTAGTGGTCAAAAATACTCAAGGACAATTTTTACTTGAAAAAAATGAAAGTGAAAAGCTATTGGCAGGTTTTTGGCATTTCCCACTGGTAGAAGTAGATGACTTTTCGCAAGAGGAGCAGTTTAACCTCTTCCATCAGGTTGCAGAAGAAAGTGTGAATTTTGGCCCCAGTCCAGAAGAGAGTTTCCAGCAGGACTATGACCTAGATGTTGATTGGCTTGATGTTGATTTTGAGACTGTCAAGCATGTCTTTAGTCATCGTAAATGGCATGTTCAAATTGTAGCAGGTCAAGTGAGTGACTTCCATGATTTTTCAGATAGGGAAGTTCGCTGGCTTTCACCAGAAGAGTTCAAGGATGTTCCACTTGCCAAACCCCAACAAAAAATCTGGCAGGCTTATGCACAAGCCAACTTAGACAGTAGCAAAGACTAGCTATTGTGTCTTCTTGCTATTTTTTTGGTATAATAGTAGAGAAAAAGGTGAACATATGAAAAAAATATTAATTGTAGATGATGAAAAACCAATCTCGGATATTATCAAGTTTAATATGACCAAGGAAGGTTACGAAGTTGTAACTGCTTTTAATGGTCGTGAAGCACTAGAACAATTTGAAGCAG
Organism: Streptococcus sp. K0074; assembly: GCF_048843365.1. Lineage (GTDB taxonomy): Bacteria > Bacillota > Bacilli > Lactobacillales > Streptococcaceae > Streptococcus > Streptococcus mitis_BM. Next base: position 1,463,541 of record NZ_CP184836.1, on the reverse strand, counting down.
AGCAGCCAGATATTATTATTCTGGATTTGATGCTTCCCGAAATTGATGGTTTAGAAGTTGCTAAGACTATTCGCAAGACCAGTAGTGTACCTATTATCATGCTTTCAGCGAAAGACAGTGAATTTGATAAGGTTATCGGTTTGGAGCTTGGTGCGGATGACTATGTGACCAAACCCTTCTCAAATCGTGAGTTGCAGGCGCGTGTTAAAGCTCTCCTTCGTCGTACAGATTTGACTTCTGTAGATAATCAAGAATCAGATGAAAATAAAACTCAACCCTTGCAAATTGGGGACTTGGAGATTGTTCCAGATGCCTATGTTGCTAAGAAATACGGTGAAGAACTAGACTTAACTCACCGTGAATTTGAGCTTTTGTACCACTTGGCTTCTCATATCGGTCAAGTAATTACGCGTGAACACTTGCTTGAAACGGTATGGGGGTATGATTATTTCGGAGATGTTCGAACAGTTGACGTAACTATCAGACGTTTGCGTGAGAAGATTGAAGACACACCAAGTCGTCCGGAGTATATTCTAACACGTCGCGGTGTTGGTTATTATATGAGAAATAATGATTAAACTAATTAAAGACACAGTTTTAACCAGTGATTTTATCTTTATCCTCATTCTACTTGGCTTTATTTTAGTCGTGACCTTGCTTTTACTAGAAAATCGTCGGGATAATATTCGGTTGAAGCAAATCAATCAAAAGGTAAAAGACCTGATTGCAGGAGATTATTCTCAGGTATTGGATATGCAGGGAAGCTCTGAAATCACCAATATTACCAATAATCTCAATGATTTATCAGAAGTAATTCGTTTAACCCAAGAAAATCTGGAACAAGAGAGTAAACGATTACATAGTATCCTCTCTTATATGACGGACGGAGTCCTTGCGACCAATCGTCGTGGCAAGATTACCATGATTAATGACATGGCTAAGAAACAGTTAGGTGTTCAGAAAGAAGATGTTCTCAACAAGAGTATCCTAGAGTTGCTTAAGATTGAAGATGAGTATGAACTTCGTGATTTGATTACCCAAATTCCTGAACTCATCATTGATTCTCAGGATGCTAATGGTGAGTATCTGAGCCTTCGTGTTCGCTTTGCCTTGATTCGTCGAGAGTCTGGCTTTATCTCTGGTCTGGTTGCTGTTTTACACGATACGACGGAGCAGGAGAAGGAAGAGCGCGAACGGAGGCTCTTTGTTTCCAACGTTAGTCATGAGCTACGTACTCCTCTAACTAGTGTGAAATCTTATCTTGAAGCCTTGGATGAAGGAGCATTATCAGAACCTGTTGCACCAGACTTTATCAAGGTCTCTCTAGACGAAACTAACCGTATGATGCGGATGGTGACAGACCTTCTCCATCTTTCACGTATTGATAATGCAACCAGTCATTTGGATGTAGAGCTGATTAATTTCACTGCTTTTATTACCTTTATTCTTAACCGTTTTGATAAGATGAGGGGACCAGATGAAGAGAAGAAATATGATTTGGTAAGGGATTATCCGATTACTTCAGTCTGGATAGAGATTGATACAGATAAAATGACACAGGTGATTGACAACATTCTTAACAATGCTATTAAGTATTCTCCAGATGGTGGGAAAATTACAGTGACCATGAAGACAACCGATGATCAGATGATTTTATCCATCTCAGACCAAGGATTGGGTATTCCTAAGCAGGATTTACCACGTATCTTTGACCGTTTTTATCGTGTGGATCGCGCTAGAAGTCGTGCCCAAGGTGGTACGGGTCTAGGACTAGCAATTGCTAAAGAAATTGTCAAACAACATGAGGGCTTTATTTGGGCTAAGAGTGAATACGGTAAGGGATCAACCTTCACCATTGTGCTCCCTTATGATAAGGATGCAGTGAAAGAAGAAGTATGGGAGGATGAAGTAGAAGACTAGAATGAGTGAAACAGGCTTTAAATACAGTATTTTAGCGTCGGGTTCCAGTGGCAATTCCTTTTATCTGGAAACTCCAAAAAAGAAACTTTTAGTGGATGCCGGCTTGTCTGGGAAAAAAATTACCAGCCTACTTGCTGAAATTAATCGCAAGCCAGAAGATTTGGATGCCATCCTGATTACGCATGAGCATTCTGACCATATTCATGGAGTAGGTGTTTTGGCTCGTAAGTATGGTATGGATTTGTATGCCAATGAAAAGACCTGGCAGGCTATGGAAAACAGCAAGTATCTTGGCAAGGTGGATTCTTCGCAAAAGCATATCTTTGAAATGGGCAAAACCAAAACCTTTGGAGATATCGACATCGAGAGTTTTGGTGTTAGCCATGACGCAGTCGCACCGCAGTTCTATCGCTTTATGAAGGATGACAAGAGTTTTGTCATGCTGACTGATACAGGTTATGTTAGTGATCGTATGGCTGGCATTGTTGAAAATGCGGATGGCTATCTCATAGAATCTAATCATGATGTGGAGATTTTGCGAGCAGGTTCTTACGCTTGGCGACTCAAACAACGAATCCTATCGGATCTTGGTCACCTTTCTAATGAGGATGGTGCTGAAGCTATGATTCGGACCTTAGGAAACCGCACTAAGAAGATCTACCTTGGGCATTTATCTAAGGAGAACAATATCAAGGAACTGGCTCATATGACCATGGTCAATCAGCTGGCGCAAGCTGATCTAGGTGTAGGAGTAGACTTTAAGGTTTACGATACCTCACCAGATACCGCAACACCATTGACAGATATATAAAAAAGAAGGCGAGGGCCTTCTTTTTTATAAATTAGTAGATATTTGTTGTGGTATAATGTTCAAAAATGGTATAGGAGAAATAGCGTGAAAAGAAAATGGTTATTTAAGGATTACTATGACACATCAATTATCATACTTGCGTTGATATCTGTTGTTCTAGTCTTGCTTGGATTTGCTGAGATGGTCGATTTGGACAATCCTCCGTACAACATTATTGATTTACTACTTTGGGGTGTTTTTGTGGTAGATTATGGATGGCGGTTCTTTTTAAGTAAAGAGAAATGGCGATTCATAATTGAAAATATCTTTGATCTGCTAGCTATCCTGCCTTTAAATGCTATTTTTACAGTGTTTCGATTAGGACGTATCTTTCGCCTAGCAAGACTGACAAAATTACTGAAACTGACTCGTTTACTTAGAATAATTGGACTTACAGGTAAATTAGAAAGAAAAATTAGTAGATTCTTACGGACAAATGGCCTGATTTATATCTTGTATGTTAATATCTTTATCGTGCTAGTAGGAAGTTCAATTTTATCTGTAGTTGAAGAAAAATCATTCTCAGATAGTCTTTGGTGGGCTCTTGTGACAGTAACCACTGTTGGTTATGGTGATATTGTTCCAGTTTCCCTTTTTGGGAAATGGATAGCTGTTTTATTAATGTTGGTAGGGATTAGTACAATAGGAATGTTAACAAGTACCTTAACGAATTTTTTTGTAAAGGAGAATCCAGATGAACAGATACAATTTGATAAACTCCAAGATGAATTATCTAGTCAGAGAATATTAATAGAGAAACAATCTGAAAAGATAGAAGAACTACATCGAATGATAAAAGACTTAGTTGAAAAAATATAATAAAGGTGAGACAAAACTTGATTCGAGGAGAAATCAAGTAAGTCTTGACACAATAAAACGCATAATATCAAGGTCTGGCACCTTACATTATGCGTTTTTGTGATTTTTATTAGAATGGCAATTTCCCGGCGAAAGCACCTAATTTTTTCTTGGTCGTTTCATCGATTTGTTCAAGAGCTGAGTTGATGGCTTGAACGGTCATATCAGAAAGGGTTTCGAGGTCTTCTGGGTCAACGACAGCTGGATTGAAGTTAATGCTGACAACTTTCTTATCGCCAGTTAAGGTCGCTTGGACAAGATCTTGAGCAGATTTGCCAACAAATTGCATAGCTGCAAGTTCAGCTTGACTTTGTTCCATTTGTTTTTGAAGTTTTTGTGCTTGGCGCATCATGTTTTGCATGTTCATCATAAGATTTTTAAGATTCCTTTCATTTCAAGGCTTTGAGCCTTTTTAATAAATTTTTTTGCCATTTTTTGCCCTAAAAGTTGTCAAAAGCATTGGCGACTTCTTTTTGTTGAGTTGGGAATAGGTGAGAGTAGATGTTGATTGTTGTATTAATACTACTGTGTCCAAGTCGTTTCATAAGTGTAAAAAATATATAATCTTTTCCTTCACCATTTCTGAGTCCTTTTGAAACTAGAAATGCTGCATGTGAGTGTCGGAAATCGTGATTACGAATCATTTTTAATGATGCAGGCATTCTTTTTTTCAATTTAATCTTTTGATTAGAAACCATTGGAGCAGTTAGTTGTAAAGGACTGTCTTGAAAGATTTGTAAGTCTTCTGTATTGTCCGTAAACTCTACTAATAGGTGAGCTTGTTTTTCTTTCCATTCCGTTAGTTCTTGAACGAATGCTTTATGAATATAAATTCGACGATTGGATTGAGTAGTTTTTACCGTTCCGATATGGACCTTGTTATTACGAAAGTAAGCAGAATACTTAATATCGATATAACCCTCTGATAAATTAATCTGTTTCCAAGTTAAGGCCAATGCTTCGCCAACACGAACGCCTGTAAACATCAGCACTCGATAAAATAGCTGAAACATATATTCATCTTCTGTGAACAGAGAATCAAATAGCTTGAATTCTTCAGGAGTGAAATAAGACATCTCCTTGTGTTTATCAGGCAGTTTTCTTAGTCCATTGCATGGATTATCTTGTCTAAGACGATTAGCGATAGCAACATCAAACATTTTATGTAGAAAAATCATTAGCTGATTAACGGTCGTGCTTGATAGTGTTCCTCCTTTGACACTTGGTTGTTTGACCAACCAATCTCTAAATTTTTTTACTTCATGGATAGTAATGGCAGACATATCTGCATGCTCAAAAAACTTAGAGACATATTGGTTATAATAGGATATCTGTGTATCAATGGTACCACGTTTATTCCCACGGAGTTCATCTTCTTGTTGAACTAAAGAGTAAAGGTGAGAAACAGATATTTTATCTTTAATATGAACTTGGTGAAGTTTGTTTAATCGATAATCTGCTTCATATTGAACAGCTTCTTTACGAGTGGTAAATCCTGACTTTCTATGCCGTTTGATTTCACCAGTCAATGGGTCTATGCCATCGGTAATATCTACTTTCCATTTTCCCTTGTATCCTTTGATAACTGACATATTATTTTCCTCTTTCTATGTCAGTAGCGAAGAGTACAGTATCTATTATATCATTTTTTGAGATGATTTTGAATCCAAGAATTTCTTCGGCAATAGTCTTTGGTATTCTTCCAATCCTTTTGTTTTTATAAAGTTGAAAACCTCTTTCGACAAGTAATTTTTTACCCTCTCGTATAACACGTCTAGCTGTGCCTTCTGGATATCCTTGTTTTGTGATATCTATGTAGGTAACTGTTTGAATTTCTTGCATTTATTCATTCCTTTCCTTTTTCTTATTCAATTCTAAAAATAACTGGTACGATTTGTCTTGAATAGTTTCTTCTCTATCAGTCTGATTTTTAAAAGGGTTTGGTAATTTATTGCCATGGTCTATATAAAACATCTGGTCCATTGGTTCGTACTTGTAAAATTGCAGATGCTCTTTTTTGACTTCGACTACTAAGGATAATCTTCTCATTAGCTGGCCCCAAGAATCGATATGACTTGTTTTTCTTTTCTTAGTTAATTCTAAAAAGAAATTATAGGGAGAGTAGGGGCTAGTGATGATATAAATATTAGCTAGTAACGGCTTATCAAAATAACGACTACTTGCCATCGCTTTAACATTGTAAGGGTCAAACATTTTGAGTAAGTCTGAGTAGTCAAATTGATGGGGGCGTAATTCGTCTAAGATAATCACGTGTTCTAAATTGTATTGTTGAAAAGGGTCACGGATTGAGCCCGTAATAAAATAGTTAAGGTCGTACTGTTCTGCGTATTGACGTGCTAGACGAGTCTTCCCTGTTCCCGCTTTTCCAAAAAGCCAAATAATCGTAATAATTTCATTCCTGTCAATCATTTCTTGTCGCCATAGTTCGGCTTGTGTTTCTAGTCGTTTTAAATAGACGGTTTCTATTTTTTGCCTTGCTTTGGCATATTGTGAACCAGTAAGTCGTTGTTCAATTTCTGATTTTGTAATATTACCAGTATAAAGTAGATCCAGTAGATTATCTATAATCATAGTGTCATTTATTTCATATCGTTTAGTTACATTTCTTTCGATAGTGTCTAATAGGAGTAAATAGTCAAAATTCGCAATAACTTCTTTGGGAGAATATTGGTATTTATCTTGATTAGACTCCGTGTGATGGACGAGATATGAATAAGCATTGTTAACTGAACCCCTCCACTGCTCAAAACACTGTATTGGTTGTTTAGTCAACTTAGCAAGATTGTTTAAACTTCTAGCACTTTCAAACTGTAAAACAAGGTGTATATGTGGTGCGACAAGGTTTCCATCTTGCCCAATATCCTTATCATGCAATATTCCCGCAAAACGAAGCGGTTTTAGAATGTTCGTCATATACTCGATGATATCTTGTAAATTTGAAGGTTGGAAATACTCAATCTGTTGAACAAACATGACATTGCGTGCTTTTACCATTTAAAACTCCTTTCTTTTTTGGAACAATGGAACAACATTATACTACTTCAATAACAAGCCCAGAAGTAGTATAGTTCTGTCCTGACTAAATTGGAACATAAAACCAGCTCGGAGCTCTTGCCTTACGGCAAGCTCCGCTGGTATACAAATCAATTATGCTTTCTCGTCCCTTGTATTATATGATTAAGTGAAGTACTATCTGTGGGAGAGAATATATATATTTTACGATAGACTCTTATCAGATAGTCGTACAAAAAAGGTAATTTTTTTTGTAAAATTGTATCAACATCTGAATTTTTTGCCTGTAGTATTATAACAAGGATATAGTCACTAGTTATGATACATCTGATAGATTTAACAATAGATTTGTACTCTTTTACAACCTCACTATCGCTTTCACTGGCTTTCGTTTTCATCTGTTTTCGAATTATCCTTAATAGATTTATTGTACGGATAAAGTTCAGAAACTTATCTTCTTTTATCCATACGATACAAAGAATGGTATGAGCTAAAAGATAGATAATCATGACGATAGTGATTGTTTGAAATAGCAAAGATTGCCCTATTTGAAAATTATTCCGAATTTGTCCCCAAGCGTCCCAAGAGACAATAGTACTAACTTGGTTAATAAACCATATACCTGCTAGAAATAACCCCCATAGAAAGCCTAAAAATAATTCTAAAGGCAGTAAGTAATAGAGTTTATCGGTAATTACAGTGGTTTGTCTTATTATTTTTTTATAAAAATTTTTCATAAATTATCTCCTTTAAAAGTTGGTACGAGCAACGGCATGACATTAGGTGGTGTTATACCATCAATGACTTGAACAATACCAGTTCCTTTTCCGTTAGGAATGACAATTCCTGTCTCTGAATCCAAGTCTGGGAATAAAAACGTTGTCGTTTTTCTGTTGATTAAACCAAGTTGTATCAAGAAATTACACTGCTCTCTAACGGCAATAGGTAAAGCGTTTGTATCCATCCGCTGGCTCACTAGGATTAGGTGGACAGATGTTGCTCGTCCAAGTAGTGCAATATTGGATAATAGTGCAAAAAAGGTATCTTTGACATTTTTAGAAGTCAAAGATGTTAAAGCAAGCAATTCATCAATCACAAGACAACGGTGTTGAAATTTTTTAGAAGGATTTTCAAGAAGCTTCGATTGTCTTTGATAGATAGTATCTAGTTCCACTTTTAGCAAGCTGTTTACCTTGGAAACAAATTCATCAGATGAGAAGTCTTTCTCTTGATAAAGAACAGGTATGTTCTGTTTTAAGCAGTAGCGAGAGATAGAATCACATTTAGGGTCAACCACTGTTATATGAGCAAATTGATTAATAACAGAGATTAGATAGGTCAAAGCGTAGCTCTTTCCAGAACCAGAAGAACCAGCAATCAAGCAATGAACGATGCGATTGAAATCAATTCGATAATTTTTCATGAGTTCAAAACTTTCGTTTTGAACGCTGACATCAGATAGCTTTTGATACGTCAATCTCTCAGGTATTCCCCTAAAGAATGGAAACCGAAAAGCACGACTAGTGTTAATACTTACACCATCACGTTTGACAATATAGGCCGATGGTTGTTTAAGAAATGTCAACATAGGGTAAGCACTTGTAGATAGAATTTGAAAAATCTGTTGGTATAGATTGTTATCCAAAATGTACGCACAAGGAAACCGCGGGACAAAGTCTAAATAATTGTCGCCATAGATAAACTGGAATGAATTTGTAGTTGAAGAAACAGAGCTGTTCCCCAACCCTATTTCTAAACACTGGACTAGATATTCAGTATCCACTACAAACTCCCGTTTATTTTCTTGTTGAATAAACGGAAATACCATTGATTACTTGCCTCCTTCTTTGATAATTTTTACCGATTCGGCTTTAAAATAAACATTGTTTTTCACTTTGCAAGCAACAGGATTGACTAACTCAACTTCTGCGAATTGTTCAATTTCTTGAGAAGTGGGGAATTTGACAAGAAAAGGATTCTGACCAGGAATAATGAAATATCGGCTAAATCCATCTACTTCGTCAGTCCTCTTATTGTCCTTATAGACCCACTTAATTTCTTCTTCAGCGGACAATGAACTAAAGATAGGGTTTTCTCCAAATATTTCATGGAAAAGGGCTACGTTATATCCATAAACTGGATTCTTGTATTTAAAAGCACTCATGTGCTAATCCTCCATAATCAGCATACCTAGGATTTTGCTGATTTCTAGTAAAAAATTTTTATGTAATGAACTAGGCACCTTTGTTGTTCTTTACATTATCTATTATATTTTGATTTACCAACGACTGTGTATACACTAGAATGAAATTTAGAGATAAATTTGTATACATTATAAGAAAGCATATATGGTATGACACAAAAAAGCCTCACTATTTTAGTAGCAAGGCCTGTAATTTTGACTAATAGTCTTGATTATCTATAAAATCATTTATGTAGAGAGTTAGATGTTTATCTTTTGTTTTTTCATAAAATTTGATAATTTTAGTTAAGTCAGAATAGAGTTTAAATGCATCATAGTTCTCACTAGTATCCTCATATTTATTATGTATTTTTTCCAAGAATAAATTTTGATACTGGAGTAACTGTAAAAATTGAATATGAAAGAGACTATTAGTTTTATCGATTTGTTCTTTTTTCAGTTCATTTACTAAAAGATAGTATATATCATCTCCCAATAAAATGTTTAAAAGAACATCGGAGTCTAAATAGTATATCATTTTGCTAGGAGTATTATTTTTACCTCTGGTATTCAAGCTATTGTTAAATGTTTCTAAAAATTTATCAAAAATTAAATCAATTATTTTATATATAGTATGTTCGAATGCTTCGAATATATAGATGATATTTTCAGGTTTACGAAGTAGAACAGAAGTAATATTCCCTAAATCAGTAGTGTACCACGTTTGAAGTTGGGAACTGACTTTTTCCAAGTCATTAGCATATTTAGTTTGTAATTTATGGTTAAAAGAATCACTGTATTGTGCATCTTTTGATTTATAAGGAATATACTTATCAGGATAGTTATCAGAATAATAAAAGACAGAATTTATGAAGTGCTTTTGGAAAGCAGGATAGGTTAGTAGAAATTTTAATATTATATTCCCTAAGCGTTCAGTTTCTTTATTAAGTTTGATATCGAGAGATTGAGATTTGTGATATAAATCTCGCCATTTTTCAGATGAAACGGAGTTAATCTGAACATCTATATTATTTAGCAGACATCCTAATAGTAAAATTTTCACGATTTCTTGTTTCTGTTCTTTATTTCCTAAAAGTAATTCATCTTGATTACATTCAAGAGTAGCAGTCAATGCTTTAATTTGATTATCCGATAAAAAACTCCTAAAATTCTCCTGCTCTCCTTTTTCTATTTTGCTAATATTCTTTTGTGTGATGCCAGTTATAGGATTATTTTGTGTATCTCCTGTTTCTTTGACATTTTTATCAAAAGCACGTCGAGAGATGTGACTAGAATAATTTGACAAATTCAAATTTTTTCTTTGTCTGTCTAGTCTAACACGTTCTCCAATGTTTTTATATAAATATTCTGTAAAATCCATGATTTTCTCCTTATAAAAAAGAACCGAAAATATTCTACTCTGTGGTTAGGTTAATTATTTTACTTTATAGAAAAATCCCTCAGTACTACCATTGATAAGTTGTTGTCCAGACCATAAGCGGTCTTGTGTGATATCAGACGAGTCAGTATAGCCATTATCTGGAGAAGAGGTGACCGACATGGTTAAAGGAATTCCAGCTGGTAAAAAGGCAAGGGCAGAGCCACCAGCACCTTCATCTTTAGGAAGTAAACTTGCTTTAAGATAGTGGTCAATTTCTCTAGCATGTTCAATTGAAATCTTGGAGTGATCACTTACTAAACCATTTTTGTCAAAGGTGAATTCAATACCTGTACGATTCCTCCAAGTGCCTGCAACACTAGAAAAATCTCCATTTTGAATTGCAGAAATATCCATCCTTTTACTTTCTGACGGAAGGGTTGTTTCTCCATTTATGAGACTTGTCACAGATTTCCAGGAGAAAGCTCTTATGTCAAGGGAAGGTGGTTTTGTCCCCAGTCCCTCTTCTGTATCTGATTCGATAACTAAGTCTAATCGTGTTCCATCCTGATTTAACTTGTATAGTTTAAGTTGGATTTGATTAATAGATACTCGGGTAGATAATTGAAAATAACCATTTTCTAAAGGATTAAAATGTACTCGCTCTCCAATAAAGTCCAGATTGTTTTCTGCATTGGTCAGTCGAATAACTTCACCATTTTTAAGAGTTCGAATATCTAATAAATCGTAATAGTTAGAATCCATTTTTAGGGCAATCAAAAGTTCGTCCGTACCGTCTTGGTCTAAATCATACAAGCTATACTGTAATCCAGTGTATTCCTTGGGATAAGTACTTTTTAAGTTTGCTTTTGAATTGAGCTCTTTAGGTGAAGCTGATGAACCATCTAATACTTTGGCATATTCTTTAAGTACAGGATTATATAGGGTGTAATCAGGTTTCTTCTCTTCCGATGTAGAAGAAGTTGAACTAGTACTTGAAGCAATTGCTTCAGAACTTGCTGAAGAAGTGTTTTCACTCTGATGTTGGCAAGCCGTTAAAATAGAGGTAGCTAAAATACTAATACTGAATAGAAATAATTTTTTCATATATTTAATCTTGTAATTCTAAGCCTTGGGCATCTTGGTGCCATTTACTACCAGTTTTAGAAGTTAAAACTTGAATAGTAATTATAATATTCCAAATAACATTTGCCAGAACAACAAATAGTGTCAATATAGGAATGATAGCCAGTAGAGTTATGCCGATACGCTTGTATCCTTGTTTAGAATTTCCGATGTAAAAATCGTATCCACCAAGTGCTCCTAAAAATAGGGCAAATAATGCTGCGGCCAGTTTAGATTTATCACTCACTCCATTTGAATGTTGGCTAGAGCTAGCTGGAGATGTGTTATCTATTTTTGAAACAATATACTCATCACCTTTTTGATAAAATTCTACGTAATCACCTACTTGTGGTTCAAAACCAAAACTTTTTCTTGAAATTGCAGTAAATTGGCCATTATCACCTTTTCCAACATAAACTGTTTCATCTTCAATTTTTATAACTTTGTTCATATAATTGTCTCCTTAATTTATTCCTATTGTATGTTAAACCCACTCACCGTTGTAATTGACACGATAGCCATCTGGTGTAGTCGTATTGATTGCGAGTGCACCAGAGCTATAGGCATAGTACCATTTACCAGATACTTTCATCCAGCCTGTTTTCATAGCTCCTGAGTCTTGAAGATAGTACCAGCTACCGTTATCTTTGAGCCAACCAGTCTTCATTGCACCTGAGCCGTCGAGGTAGTACCAACTACCGTCTTTTACCCAACCTGTTTGCATCCAGCCAGAGTTGTCAAAACGGTACCAAACACCATTGATTTTTTCCCATCCGTTAGTTTTGTAAGAGCCGTTGGCGTGCTTATACCACCAGCGACCATTCGAATACATCCAAGTAGATTTAGACTGGTTGCTCGTTACGGTTGTATCCGTGCTAGAATAGTTTCCAGATGATGAACTTGTAGAAGTTGACGAGCTAGATGAATTCGAACTTGATTGAGTAGTCGTGTTAGTATTTGAATTTGTTGAAGGATTTCCGAAAGTAACCTCTTTTCTAACTTTAAAGACACGTTTTCTGTTATCAACTGAGTGATCGCGTGGAGAACCAGCCTCTCCAGACATCTCCAAGATATATGTTCCAGCAGGAAACTGTTTGATATCGAAAACATCCCCTTTAAATTTATTGCTATAAATTAAAGGTAAAAGAAATTGGTCGTTGACGTCATTAGTTAGACCACTAAAGATGACATCATTATTATGTTGGTACACAACCTTTCCGCTAGCCTTATCAATTAGAGTAACATTTCCTCTAGATGCATTATCTCCTCCGTGTTGTAGTGGCTCTGAGAGTACACCTTCAAACTTAACTCCAAAATGATGAATTTCAACCTTTGTAATTGTTGCTTCTATTTGTTTTTCAGTACTCGTATTCGAGATAGCTGATACTGGATTAGTTGTGATGACTCCAGTGCCAAGAAGTGATAGAGCTGAGATAGTTGCAAGTGTAAATTTTTTAGTTTGTTTGTGCATTTATTTAATACCCCCTATTTTTATTTGTTGTAAAGTAATCAGTTTGTCCTAAAATCTAGACTTTTTTGGACAAACTTGATAGAATGGTAGTGTAATAATAATCGGTCAAAATGCTGGATTTTAGAACCTTTTTTCTAACGAAAATGGTTCTAAAATAAAGTGTATTTCCTGTCCAAAAAATCCTAGTTTTTTTGACAGGAACTATGAATTTTTTATCCAATTATGAAAGGTGCTTTTTGATACTCCTAAGATGTCTGCACCTTCTCGTAAGGTTATTTCTTTTTTCGTATATTGAGCTATTACATCAGGGAGATTATCCGGGGCAAGCAATTTTGGTCTACCGAATTTTTTCCCTTTTTTCTTTGCTTCTCGTATTCCTTCCATTTGTCTTTGTTTGATTTGTTCTCTTTCAAACTGTGCCACATAAGATAGAACTTGCAAAACGATGTCAGATATTAGTTTTCCTGTGATATTGTCATCGCTATTCTTTGTGTTTAATAAGGGGAAATCTAAAACAGTTATATTTACTTTCTTTTTCTTAGTAATTGATTGCCATTGTTCTAAAATTTCATCATAGTTTCTTCCCAATCTATCAATTGATTTAATAACTAATTCATCATTCTCTTTCAAGGTAGTTAATAATTTTTGATATTCTATTCTGTCAAAATCCTTTCCTGAAACATAATCAATAAAAATATTTTCTTTTGCTAATTTATTTTCTACCAAGGCTGAAAATTGTCTATCGATATTTTGTTCTCTTGTAGATACTCGAACATAACCGTAACGCATAAGGCTACCACCTATCTTTTTATCTCTATTTTAGACGAAAAGAAAACTACCGCCCATAATGAGTGGTAGTTTGTTGTACTCTTTGCTACTGTATTTTTTTGCCAAGATTTTGTCTTGGATGCGTGAATAGTAGTGTTGGATAAAAAATCTTAAGGGCTTAAAATCCTTTTAAACCAACCTTTTTGATGTTTACAAAAATTAAAAACAGTATGTTCAATTTTTGCATGTTCATCATGTTGATTTACAGTTTCCTTTTATCTTATTTTCTTTCTTATTTTATCAATTTTGAGGTTAAAAGTCTATTGTTAGTATAAATCCTCCAACATTAAATTTTCTGAAAATTTAATGAAAGATGAGTGAAAACATGGTATAATGAAACGTAAAATTAATTCAGGTTTCCTGAATCGATAGGAGTATACAATGAAAAAACTAGGTTTTGTCCTTTTATCTTCAGCCTTGCTATTGACAGCTTGTGCTGTTAGGTTTGAAAAATCAGCAGATACAACCGATTCATCTAAGGTGACAGCATTGTCTGAAGATAAGCAAAAAATGCTTGATAAGGCCACTGCTGACTATAAGACTTTTGTGTAAGAGCAAATCGATAAACTCTTGACAGATACGGAAGGCTTTGTCAAACTGTTGAAAGAAGGTAAGTTAGAAGAAGCTAAGAAGGTTTATACACTGATTCGTATGTCTTATGAGCGTTCAGAACCGATTGCCGAAAGTTTTGGTGAGTCAGATGTCAAAATTGACTTCCGTTTGGCAGACTATATGGACGAAAACAAGACAGAAGAAGGTTGGTCAGGATTCCACCGTATCGAGCGTATCCTTTGGGAAGACAATACCACTAAAGGAACTGAAAATCAAGATAAGGAAGAATAAGATTTGTCTAATAAAAAACTTTGTACTCTAGAAACCATCGTGTGGCTAGCTAGAGTGCAAAGTTTTTTTATTTTCTAGTTAAAATGAAGACTGTATTCTTTATAATCACAAGGCTATTAAGGGAGCAGTTGACATCAAAATGATGATTTTGAGTTTTTATTATTTTTGCTTTGTAGCAAGGTAACATAGTCGCTTTTGGTGTGGAATAAGTGGGAAAGAAAAACAGTTCTTTGAGTTTGATCGATAAAGTAAAGCAAGATATATTGCCCGATAATTTTTCCTCGTGTGGGGTACTTACTATTGATTTTTAGTCCTATTTTTTCATCTGCATCAAAGCCAGCTTCAGGAAAGGTATTTAAACTTTTTAAGCCGTCTAAAATTTTGGCCACAGTATTTTTAGCTGACTGGGGTGATAAAAGAACAGTGCTGATGTAGTTATGGATACTGTCAATTGCTTGACTCACTTCAGTAGATAGAATCACTTTATAAGTCATATCGTAGCCTCATATCATCTAGGGAAGTTCCTTGTCCGGATTCATATTCTCTTAAGGCACGTTCAGATTGGGCTTGTAGTTCTTGAATCAATCGTTCACGGTGTAAATCTTCTGCAGTTTTTATTGGCAAATCCTGTTCGAGAACAATCTGCTCGATAAAAAGACTAATAGCATCCGTCATAGTCATTCCTTTTTCCTTGATGATAGCTCTAGCTTGTTCCATTGATGACTCGTTGATTTTAAAATTGTATTGCTTAGTAAGTGATGTCGTCATGGTATATCTCCAATCTATACTATATATAGCTAGTATATATCTTTTATACTTTTTAGGCAAGAAAAAACTTTGTTCTCTAGAAACCATCGTGTGGCTAGCTAGAGTGCAAAGTTTTTTTGAGTCTGGAATATGAAAACAGCAGTTAATTTCGGCTCTATAATATTTGTAGTGGGTAAATCCCCTATGAATCTTATGGAGCCTATTTTTGTGTAGAAAAAAAGTCCCATATGACCTATAATGAAAAGCGACTAAACAACTCATTAGAAAGATTCATATGGAACAATTACATTTTATCACAAAACTACTCGATATCAAAGACCCAAATATCCAGATTCTAGACATCATCAATAAGGATACACTTAAGGAAATCATCGCTAAACTGGATTACAATGCCCCATCTTGTCCTGATTGTGGACATCAAATGAAGAAATATGACTTTCAAAAACCGTCGAAAATTCCTTACCTCGAAACGACTGGTATGCCTACTAGAATCCTCCTGAAAAAGCGTCGATTCAAGTGCTATCATTGCTCGAAAATGATGGTCGCCGAGACCTCACTCGTCAAGAAGAATCATCAAATTCCTCGTATCATCAACCAAAAGATTGCGCAAAAGCTGATTGAAAAGACTTCTATGACCGATATTGCTCATCAGCTGGCTATTTCAACTTCAACTGTCATTCGTAAGCTCAATGACTTCCGTTTTAAGTCTGATTTTTCTTACCTCCCTGAGATTATGTCCTGGGACGAGTACGCTTTTACAAAGGGAAAGATGAGCTTTATTGCACAAGATTTTGACAAGCTCAACATTATCACTGTTCTTGAAGGCAGAACACAGGCTATCATCCGAAATCACTTTCTGCGCTACGAGCGAGCTGTTCGTTGTCAGGTGAAAATCATTACGATGGATATGTTTAGCCCTTACTACGATATTGCCAGTAAACTTTTTCCTAACGCTAAAATCGTTCTTGACCGCTTTCACATTGTCCAACATCTAAGCCGTGCTATGAGTCGTGTCCGTGTCCAAATCATGAATCAATTTGAGCGAAAATCCCATGAATACAAGGCCATCAAACGCTACTGGAAACTCATTCAACAGGATAGTCGTAAACTGAGTGATAAACGATTTTATCGCCCTACTTTTCGTATGCACTTAACGAATAAAGAGATTCTAGACAAGATTTTGAGCTATTCAGAAGACTTGAAACACCACTACAAGTTCTATCAACTCTTGCTTTTTCACTTTCAGAACAAGGAACCTGACAAATTCTTCGGACTTATTGAGGACAATCTAAAGCAGGTTCATCCTCTTTTTCAGACTGTCTTTAAAACCTTTCTAAAGGACAAAGAGAAAATCGTCAACGCCCTTCAACTACACTATTCTAACGCCAAATTAGAAGCAACCAATAATCTCATCAAACTTATCAAACGCAATGCCTTTGGTTTTCGGAACTTTGAAAATTTCAAAAAACGGATTTTTATCGCTCTGAACATCAAAAAAGAAAGGACGAGATTTGTCCTTTCTAGATATTAGCTTTTCTTCAACCCACTACAGTTGACAAAGAGCCTTAATTTCAAGAAACAAAAAAAGAACAGCCGAAGCTGTCTTTTTATCATTATTTGAGACCGTATTTTTTGTTGAAACGATCCACACGTCCATCTGCTTGAGTGAACTTTTGACGTCCAGTGTAGAATGGGTGTGAGTCTGATGAAATTTCCACACGGATCAATGGGTAAGTTTCGCCTTCGAACTCAACTGTTTCGTTAGAGCGTTTTGTTGAACCGCTAAGGAATTGGTAACCAGTAGTTGTGTCCATGAAGACAACTGGGCGATATTCTGGATGGATATCTTTTTTCATTTTGCAATATTTCCTTTCTGCCATGGTCTCTTTGCGAGCCATAGATTGTTACTATACTAGTCTATCAGATTCTGAAAAGTTTGGCAAGTATTTTATCAGTTTTTAAGCAAGTTTTTTAACTTTTGGTAGATGATTTCGTTTTCCTCTAGGCTATAGGAATTAGCACCACTTGCTAGAGGGTGGCCTCCACCATCATGTTCTTTGGCAATTTCATTGATAGGATGGATTTTACTGCGTAAGCGAACACGGTAGTGGCCATCAGCCTGTTCTACAAAAATTCCCCAGAGACTCACACTATCAATACGTCCAGGAGCTCCCACAATAGCCACAGTTTCAGCATCGGTAACATTGAATTGTTTCAAGACTTCTTGACTCAGGATAACGCGCGCTGCACCATTTTCATCCACTTCCAGATGGTCGTAGATGTAGCCTTGAAGTTTAGCAATTTTGTAGCTCATAGTATCCATTTTGCGAGTGAGAGCCGCAAAGTCAAAGTTATGTTCTCTCAGACAAGCAGCAAGGCGAAGAGTCCGTGCAGTTGTAGAAGGATAGAGGAAACGACCTGTATCACCGACAATTCCTGCAAAGAGTAACTCAGCAGCGCGATCTGACAATGCCAGTTGGGTTGTTTGGGCAAATAGGGTAATCATCTCGCTAGCACTGCTTGAACTAGTATCCACCCATGATAGGTCACCGTATACATCATCATTTGGATGGTGGTCAATCTTAATGAGAAAATCACCTTGACGATAGCGCTTATCATCGATACGAGCAGTATTCGCCGTATCACAAACGATGACAAGGGCACCTTGGTAAGCACTGTCTTCAACAGAATCCATTTCAGCCATCCAAGTAAGAGTTGGTTCATCAAAACCAACTGCTTTGATAGTTTTTTCTGGGAAATGATGTTTGAGAAGAACTTTCAATCCAACCTGACTTCCCAAGGCATCAGGGTCTGGTTTCATATGACGATGAATGATAATCGTGTCGTATTCTTTGATTTTTTCTAAAATTTGATGGCAAATGTCCATAAATAACCTCAATTCTTTCTCATTTCATTGTAGCACAAGAATTTTTATTTTTAAAATGAAAAAGATGTGATATAATGGAGAAAGATAAATTGAGGAGGACGATATGGCATTAGCAAAAATTGTATTTGCCAGTATGACCGGTAATACCGAAGAAATTGCAGATATTGTAGCAGACAAATTACGTGACTTGGGCTTGGATGTCGATGTTGATGAATGTACAACTGTTGACGCTTCAGACTTCTTGGAAGCAGACATTGCTATCGTTGCGACCTATACTTATGGTGATGGAGAATTGCCAGATGAGATGATGGACTTCTACGAAGACCTAGCAGATCTCAACTTGAATGGCAAAATCTACGGAGTGGTCGGCTCAGGAGATACCTTCTACGATGAATTCTGTAAGGCTGTTGATGACTTTGACCGTGTTTTTGTTTCGACAGGAGCAGAAAAAGGCTCAGAATGCGTCAAAGTTGACCTATCCGCCGAGGAAGAAGATATTGAACGCTTAGAACAATTCGCAGAAGAATTGGCTGCTAAAGTAGGATAAGCACAAAAGTGCGCTGATGTAATCAATCAGTGCATTTTTCTTATCGTGAGTTGGGATTTTACTAGCCTATTTGGTGGCTTTTTGATACAATAATTCAAATAAAGGAGGAGACTGTATGGATTTAGATATTATTCGCCAAGAAATTGATCAAATCGACGACCAAATTGTTAAACTTCTAGAAGAACGAATGCATTTGGTTGAGGGGGTAGTTGCTTATAAGAAAGCATCAGGTAAACCGATTTTAGATACCAAGAGAGAATCAATTATCTTTGAAAAGGTTAGAAGTCGTGTAGGAGATAAGCGCTATCAGGAGACTATTGTAGCGACTTTTTCGGACATACTCAAACGTTCGCGTGATTATCAGGATCAAAACATCAAATGAAAAAAGAACAATTTTATCCGCTAGGAATTTTTCTAGCTGCCATGGTGGGCGGACTTGTGCGCTATCGAGTTTCCACTTGGTTACCAGCCAGTCCAGATTTTCCTTGGGGCACTCTCTTTGTCAACTATCTGGGAATTTTCTGCCTGGTTTATCTTGTCAAGGGTTATCTGGTCTATAAGGGGACTAGTAAGGGCTTGGTTTTAGCACTAGGTACAGGTTTTTGCGGAGGTTTAACAACCTTTTCTAGTCTAATGCTTGATGCTGTGAAACTACTTGATATAGGGCGCAATGTTAGCTTAGTATTGTATCTCATTTTAAGCGTGGGTGGAGGCCTGCTCTTGGCTTACTATTTGGGGAGGAAGAAATGGTAATCGTCTATCTTGCAATTGCTTGTGGCTTAGGAGCGCTCGTACGGTATTTCTTTTCCCGCTATAATCAAGCATCTAAATTGCCCCTCGGAACGCTTATAGCCAATCTTTTGGGTTGTTTTTTAATTGGATTATTCTACAATCATGTGGAATCTAAGGAAGTTTATGCTATTCTAGCAACAGGATTTTGTGGCGGTTTAACGACTTTTTCGACCTTGAATGACGAACTCCAAAGACTGTTAAGTGATAAGAAGGTATTTTATAGCTACCTAGCCTTAACCTACCTAGGTGGTTTAGTTGCGATTTTTTTAGGAATTCTGCTATAAATTTCTTTACTTTTTTGTGGAAATTTGGTAAACTGTATCTTGTGTGTAATGGACGCACAAAAATACAGTTTATCCGCTGAGGAAGGTTCCTCAAGATTGACAAAGATAGGAGAATAAAATGAATCCATTAATCCAAAGCTTGACTGAAGGTCAACTTCGTACAGATATCCCATCATTCCGTCCTGGTGACACTGTTCGTGTACACGCGAAAGTTGTCGAAGGTAACCGTGAACGTATCCAGATTTTTGAAGGTGTTGTTATCGCACGTAAAGGTGCTGGCATTTCTGAAAACTACACAGTTCGTAAAATCTCTAACGGTGTAGGTGTTGAGCGTATCTTCCCAATCCACACTCCACGTGTTGAAAAAATCGAAGTTGTACGTTACGGTAAAGTACGTCGTGCGAAATTGTACTACTTGCGTGCTCTTCAAGGTAAAGCAGCTCGTATCAAAGAAATCCGTCGTTAATTCGACTAAAAAACTCTGCTCATTTAGCAGAGTTTTTATCTAGCTCCCTTAGTTCAATGGATATAACAACTCCCTCCTAAGGAGTAGTTGCAGGTTCGATTCCTGCAGGGGGCAGTAATTAGACATTAAAAACCGCTCAGCCGAGCGGTTTTCGTTTTCCCTTTTACAGCACCCATGTACGGATGGCATGGGCAACGCCGGATTCATCGTTAGATTTGGTGATGTATTTGGCGATTTTTTTGATTTCTGGATTTCCGTTTTCCATGACAACAGGGTTACCAACGACTTCCAGCATGGCACGGTCATTTTCTTCGTCACCGATAGCCATGGTTTGATCTTTGGTCAATCCTAGTTTTTCAGCTAGGTGGGTAATAGCTGACCCCTTATCTACATTCTTTTTAAGGAGTTCGAGGTAGAAAGGAGCAGACTTGTTGATAGAGTAGCGTTCGTAAAATTCCGCTGGTATCTTTTCAATGGCAGCATCCAGAATCTCTGCTTCATCGATGAACATACATTTGACAATTTCCTTGCCAGCCATTTCTTCAGGAGTGCGGTAGAAAATAGGCATGCTGACGAGGGTTGATTCGTGCACTGTATATTTTCCGATATTGCGATTGGCAGTATAGATACCATCCTTGGTAATAGCGTGCATGTGAACACCGAGCTTGCGACTGAGGAATTCCATATCCAGATAATCCTCATAGGTCAAGGATTCGCTAATAATCTCATGACCTGTAGCAGTTTCTTGGACAAGGGCACCGTTGAAGGTTACGACATAGTCACCTTCATCTCTCAACTGCAAGTCGTCCAGAAGTTTGGCAACACCTGCAATAGGGCGGCCAGTTGCAATGACGACTTTGACACCAGATTCTTTGGCATCTTGGATGGCAGAAAAGACTTCAGGAGTGATCTCCTTTTGGCTGTTGACTAGGGTTCCGTCGATATCGACGGCGATTAGTTTAATACTCATAAATTTCCTCTTCTAGTTTTTATTTGGGGTAAAATGATCGTTCTCAATCAAGTGTAAAAATTGCTGGGTGATGCTAGCGAAGATACTGTTTTGGTCCAACATTTCTTTTGGAAAATAGAAACGATTATCTCCGTGGCGACTGCCAGCAAGGGATTGGACGATAGGAGACAGGCTAGAGAGTTCGGCTAGTTCTCCATTTTTTTGTAAAATCTCAATCTGTGTCCTCGGATTTTCAGATTCGGGACGATAGATATCATAAGGGAGGTCAAAGTTCTTATGAATGGCAGTATAGTAGTCGGGATCAAAGCCAATGTCCTCAACCAATTTTCTCATGCTGGAGAGTTGGTCTTGATCTTCTTGTGAAAAGGTAATGGACTTAAAGACCTTGCGGTTGACAAAGCGCTGTGATAAGTCTGCTAAAATCTTGTCAGGACTGGTCATCCAGAGTTGGAAATAGGTATTCATCACACCATCATCCAGAGCTAGATAGTCAGACAAGGTCACATTTTTTTCAAAGAAAGGCAGGAGATGTGGAGATGTTCGTGCAAAGAAGTCCTTATCTTCTGGATAAAGTTCCTTGGCGCGTTTGAGGAGATTCTGCAGGAGAACTTCCATGGCCCGTGTTGCTGGGTGGAAATAGACCTGCATATACATCTGGTAGCGACTGAGGACGTAGTCTTCGATGGCGTGCATGCCATTGCGCTGAAAGGCGATGCCATTTTCGACAGGACGAATGACTCGGAGGATGCGAGTCAGGTCAAATTCCCCATAGGATGCTCCTGTAAAATAGGAGTCGCGCAAGAGATAGTCCATGCGATCTGCATCAATCTGACTAGAAATGAGTTGCACGACCTGCTTGTTAGGATAGGTATGGTCGATGACACTAGCAACCTTTTCTGGAAAATCTGGCGCCACTTGTAGCAGGACTTGGTGAATCTCCGTTTCAGGACTTTGGATAATCTCCTGAGTAATGGCCTCATGGTCTGTATCAAAGAGATGTTCAAAAGTATGGGAGTAGGCACCATGCCCAAGGTCGTGTAAAAGAGCAGCGGTCATTGTCAAGAGAGACTCGGCAGGATTCCATTCCTCAGGATATTTTTCTTCGAAAATCTCTGTGATGCGTCGTGCAATTTCATAGACTCCTAGACAGTGAGAGAAGCGGCTGTGCTCGCCACCGTGGAAGGTATAACTGGAAGTTCCCAGTTGCTTAATCCGGCGTAAACGCTGAAATTCTTTTGTATTGATCAAGTCATAGATGATTTGATTATTAACATGGATGTAGTTGTGAACTGGGTCACGGAATACTTTTTCGTTCATATGACCATTATAGCAAAAAGCTAGAGTTTTTGGTAAAATAGTAGGACAAGAGACAAGAAAGAGGACTTGATGTGAAGATTCGGATGCGAAATACGATTCAGTTTGATGAGCAGTTGGAAGTGATTGACCAGCTTTATGACGTGGAAGTGCATGAAAAAGGAGATTATAGCTACCTGCTTTTCTATAATGAGGAAAAGGAAAAAGTGGTTATTAAATTTCATGGTCAAGAACTTGTGATGAGCCGTTTTTCCAATCCCAAGACCATTATGCGCTTTTTAAAGGATAGTGATAGTTTAGCCTATATTCCCACACCTATGGGCATGCAGGAGTTTATCATCCAAACGACTCATTATCAAGTTGATGGGCAAAAGATTGAGCTAGATTATCAACTACAAAATCAAGAGGGACATCCCTTTGCCAGCTATCAATTGGAAATTACTTGGGGCTAGGCTCATGTCTTTTTCAAATTTACCTGGCTATCTTCTCGGATTAGCCTGCTAATGTGGTAGATTAGGCTAATTTTTGGTATAATAAAAGTTATGGAAATTGAAAAAACCAATCGTATGAATGCGCTCTTTGAATTTTATGCGGCGCTTTTGACAGATAAGCAAATGAATTATATCGAGCTCTACTACGCTGATGATTACAGCCTTGCTGAAATTGCCGAGGAGTTCGGTGTCAGTCGTCAGGCTGTCTATGATAATATCAAGCGGACGGAAAAGATTCTGGAAGATTATGAGATGAAATTGCACATGTACTCGGACTACATTGTCCGCAGTCAAATTTTTGACCAGATTTTGGAGCGCTATCCCAAGGATGACTTTCTGCAGGAGCAGATAGAAATTTTAACAAGCATTGATAATAGAGAATAAGAGGAAGAAAAATGGCATTTGAAAGTTTAACAGAACGTTTGCAGAACGTCTTTAAAAATTTACGTAAAAAAGGAAAAATCTCTGAATCTGATGTCCAAGAGGCAACCAAAGAAATTCGCTTGGCCTTGCTTGAGGCCGACGTTGCCTTGCCTGTTGTAAAGGACTTTATCAAGAAAGTTCGTGAGCGTGCAGTCGGGCATGAGGTCATTGATACCCTTAATCCTGCGCAACAAATTATTAAAATCGTTGATGAGGAACTGACAACCGTTTTAGGTTCTGATACGGCAGAAATTATCAAGTCACCTAAGATTCCTACAATCATCATGATGGTCGGTTTGCAGGGGGCTGGTAAAACAACCTTTGCCGGTAAATTGGCCAACAAACTCAAGAAGGAAGAAAATGCTCGTCCTTTGATGATTGCGGCGGATATCTATCGTCCAGCAGCCATTGACCAACTTAAGACCTTGGGACAACAGATTGATGTGCCGGTTTTCGCTCTTGGGACAGAGGTTCCAGCTGTTGAGATTGTTCGTCAAGGTTTGGAACAAGCCCAAGCCAATCATAACGACTATGTCTTGATTGATACGGCAGGTCGTTTGCAGATTGATGAGCTTTTGATGAATGAACTTCGTGACGTAAAAGCATTGGCTCAACCAAATGAAATTCTGCTCGTCGTTGATGCCATGATTGGTCAAGAAGCGGCCAATGTTGCGCGTGAGTTTAATGCTCAGTTAGAAGTAACTGGGGTTATCCTTACCAAGATTGATGGGGATACTCGTGGTGGTGCGGCTCTATCTGTTCGTCACATTACTGGAAAACCAATCAAGTTCACTGGTACAGGTGAAAAGATTACGGACATTGAAACCTTCCACCCAGATCGCATGTCTAGCCGTATCCTTGGTATGGGGGATATGCTCACTTTGATTGAGAAAGCTTCTCAAGAATACGATGAGCAAAAAGCCCTTGAAATGGCTGAGAAGATGCGTGAAAACACCTTTGATTTCAATGATTTCATTGATCAGTTGGATCAGGTGCAAAACATGGGTCCAATGGAAGACTTGCTCAAGATGATTCCAGGTATGGCTAACAACCCAGCCCTTCAAAACATGAAGGTAGATGAGCGTCAGATTGCTCGTAAACGTGCCATTGTGTCTTCCATGACACCTGAAGAACGTGAAAACCCAGATTTGTTAAATCCAAGCCGTCGCCGTCGTATCGCTGCTGGTTCTGGAAATACATTTGTCGAAGTCAATAAATTCATCAAGGACTTTAACCAGGCTAAACAGCTCATGCAGGGTGTCATGTCTGGGGATATGAACAAAATGATGAAGCAAATGGGAATCAATCCAAATAACCTTCCTAAAAATATGCCAAATATGGGAGGAATGGATATGTCTGCCCTTGAAGGCATGATGGGACAAGGTGGTATGCCTGACCTGTCAGCTCTTGGAGGAGCAGGAATGCCAGATATGAGCCAGATGTTTGGTGGAGGACTCAAAGGTAAAATCGGTGAATTTGCCATGAAACAGTCTATGAAACGCATGGCGAATAAAATGAAGAAAGCAAAGAAGAAACGTAAGTAAGACAAGGGAAGGCCGCAGGGCTTTCCTTTTTTAGAAAGAAGAAAAATGAGCACTTCCGTAATTGGAAATGCTCGTTTTTGATGTGTTTAGACTCTTATACTCAATGAAAATTAAAGAGCAAACTAGGAAACTAGCCGCAGGTTGCTCAAAACACTGTTTTGAGGTTGTGGATAGAACTGACGAAGTCAGTAACCATATCTACGACAAGGAGACGTTGACGTGGTTTGAAGAGATTTTCGAAGAGTATTAGTCTTTATTTTCGTATGGCAAGATCAAGTTCAAGATGATTCCTGTCATGGCTGATAGGGCAGTACCTGAAAGGGTAACTGGACCAAGTTTAAGGATAGCTCCTCCAAGTCCAAGGACCAACATAGCACTTGCGATGATGAGGTTACGCATTTGAGCAAAATCAACACGTTCTTTAATCAAGACTTTCAAACCGTTGCTGGCGATAACTCCATAGAGAAGGGTTGACATACCACCAAGAACAGTTGATAAAGAGTCACTAAAAAAGGAACCATAACGGTTCCTAAAATTATTAATTACTTGCTCCAGATGTAGCGTCTGCGCCACCACCGTGGCCTCCAGCATCACCTGAATCAGAAGCTCCAGATGTGGCATCTGCGCCACCGTGTCCTCCAGCAGGAGCTGCAGCATTTCCACCAACTAGACGTTGACCAGTTGTATTGAGGTACCAGTCAAGCCATGGTTGGAAATTAAAGATGATTTCATTGATTCCAGCATATGAACCATCTGGATAGTACATTGCTTGGTAATTATGGGTATTAATAACGCCTTCTGGTGTTCCTGGAACAATTGTACGGACATATTCTTGGTCTCCGTTACGCAATACGCCGACAACCCATTCAACATTTTTCATTCTAGAATCTGGTAATGAACCGTGTACAGTTCCTAAACGGTTTCCTGATTGAGCACGTACACGTTTACCAAACATTGTATTTGGATCTTGGTGTGCGTTATTAAAGTACAAGAACTGGTTATTATCATCTGCAAATGTCAACTCAAATGGCATTGCTTTCAAGAACATGTCAATTTGGTTAACTGTCAAGATACCATGGTCTAATTTAACGTAAGTATCTCCAGAAACAGCTCCAACAAGTTCAGCAGCTTTTTCTACCCATTCAGGATCGTCTGGATCAACACCTTGAATGGTAGTTGCAATTGAATTTGTACAATATAAATCTTCTGGTGCAATTGGTTTTGGTTTTTTCAATTTTGAAACGACTCCCACATATTTTACAAAGTTGTCCAAGCATGTTTCAAGGAAATTAATAGTTCCTTCATTTGTGATATTGCCCTCTGCGTCAAATGCTTCTTTGGCTTTACCAAGAAGGAATTCATTTCCTGGAAGCGTATAGGCATTAACACCTGGAGCGTCAAGAATCTTACGAAGGTGAACTTGGGCACGAGAAGTACCTTGGTCGTAGTAAGAAGCTCCCACAATCATGACTGGTTTGTTTTCAAATGGATGAACTTCGTATGAAAGCCATTCAAGAACAGATTTTAGAGAAGCTGAGATTGTGTGGTTGTGCTCAGGAGTAGCAATAATGACACCATCAGCACGAGTAATTCTGTTATACAAGAGACGCAATTGGAAACTTTCATCCCATTTTTCGTCTTGGTTGAACATTGGAACTTCATCAATTTCGAGGACTTCTAATTCAAATTTGAGTTTGAAGTGACGACGGATGAATTCCAAGAGTTTACGGTTATATGATTGATCGTAGTTTGATCCTACAAGTCCAACAAATTTCATTCTTTTTGGTCTCCTATCTTACAAATTTTCCCAGTCAAAGTCTTCAGCATCTTTGCGAAGTAGGGCTTGTGCGTTGCGCAATTTTTCTGTAATTTTTACAAAGATACGGAAGTCGTCAAAAGTAGCATCCAGTTTTTTGATAACATCAAGATCCACTAGGTCTCCACTTGGGTTAAAAGCTTGAAGAGAATGTGAAAGCAAGAATTCATCTGGAAGGACACTTGCTTTGATTTCTGGTGCATTCAAGATTTGGCGAAGTTGCATTTGGGCGCGTGATGAACCAAGCGTACCGTAAGAAGCACCTGTAATCATGATTGGTTTGTTCAAAAGTGGGTAAATACCATAAGACAACCAAGCAAGAGCGCTCATCAAAACAGCTGGGATAGAGTGGTCGTACTCAGGAGTACCGATAATAACACCATCTGCCTCTTCGATTTTAGTAGCAATTTCCAGAATTTCAGCAGGTACTTGCTTGTCAGCTGGCTTGTTAAAGACAGGGATATCCTTGATTTCAACAAGTTCAATTTCAGCTTTGTCAGCAAAGTGTTTTTGCATGTATTGAAGCAATTGACGGTTTGTAGAACGTTTTGAATTTGTTCCAACAATAGCAATAAGTTTTAACATGAGATTTCCTTTCTCTTTTTACATAATACGATTTTAAAACTCCATTGAAACAGTTGTCTCTATAGAGTAGGGATTCCTGAAGAACAGCTTAGGTGACCTTCCTTATCAATCAGAATCGCTTCGATTCCCTCCAAACTTTCTACTTGCCAAAGGATAGAAGCAGGTCTTTCTCCAAAGAGTCGAGTTGTCCAGATTTCACCATCAACTGATTTATCAGATATGATTGTTAGACTCGCTAGTTCTGTTTCAACAGGATATCCTGTCTGGCTATCAAAAATGTGATGGTAATCTTTTCCATCGACTGTCAGGTGACGTTCATAAATGCCTGAAGTCACGACAGATTGATTGACAACAGGGATGGTCATTAAGTGATTTCCCCTCGGATTGGCTGGATCTTGAATCCCGATTTGCCAAGGTTGATTTCCTCTTGCCTGATTTTTTCCAATGGTCAGGATATTCCCTCCCAGATTAATCAAGGCAGAAGTCACTCCCTCTGCTCTCAGAAATTGGGCAACCTTATCTGCACTATATCCTTTGGCTAAACAACCTAGATCGATCTTCATTCCTTTCTGTTTTAAAAACACAGTAGAAGTAGAAGAATCTAACTCGATATAATGAGGATTGATTAGAGGGAGTACCGATTCAATTTCTTGAGGTTGGGCGACCTTGGCATCTGAAAAACCGATACGCCAGGTTTGAATTAAGGGACCAATGCTGATGTTGAGATGGCTAGAGGGCGCTAGGCTATGCTCTAACCCAAGTGAAATCAGTTCAAACAGGTCTGGATGAACCTTGACAGGAGCTATTCCTGCTTGATAATTGATTTCCATCAATTCAGATTCTTGGCTATTGGCATTGAAGCGGTATTCGAGCTCTCTGAGTAAATCAAAGGATTTTTGGAGCAAGCTATCTGCTCGCTCATCCACTAATGAAATAGTGATAGTGGTTCCCATTAGGCGTTCAGAATGTGAACGAAGAGGCAAGCTACCAACTCCTTTCTCTTATGAAAAGAAGGTTGAAATATAGTAAATTTATGAAAAATGAACCCCTTACATTTTCTTTCCATGATACTAGCATACCATAAAGTCAGCGTTTTCACAAATAAAATTTGTAAAGATGTCAAGAAATATGCTCAGGAAATGAAGAAAAATTGCAAGAATCCGTGTTAAGATACAGATTATTTACAATTTTTTACAAAAAAATAGGAAAAATCAGCCAAACTCTTGTAAACGCTAACAGTAAATGTTATACTAGTAGGGTAAATTTAGAATGAAGGTAGGAAATTTTTTATGAGTAAGATCGTTGTAGTCGGTGCTAACCACGCTGGTACAGCATGTATTAATACTATGTTGGATAATTTTGGAAATGAAAACGAAATCGTTGTATTTGACCAAAACTCTAACATCTCTTTCCTAGGATGTGGAATGGCCCTTTGGATCGGGGAACAAATCGACGGTGCTGAAGGCTTGTTCTATTCTGATAAAGAAAAATTGGAAGCTAAAGGTGCTAAAGTCTACATGAACTCACCAGTTCTTTCAATTGACTATGATAACAAAGTAGTTACAGCAGAAGTTGAAGGAAAAGAGCACAAAGAATCATACGAAAAATTGATTTTTGCTACAGGTTCTACACCAATCTTACCACCAATCGAAGGTGTTGAAATTGTCAAAGGAAACCGCGAATTTAAAGCAACTCTTGAAAATGTACAATTCGTTAAATTGTACCAAAACGCTGAAGAGGTGATTCACAAATTGGCTGACAAGAGCCAACACCTTAATCGTATTGCCGTTGTTGGTGGTGGTTACATCGGTGTTGAACTTGCTGAAGCCTTTGAACGTCTTGGAAAAGAAGTTATCCTTGTTGATATCGTTGATACTGTATTGAACGGTTACTATGATAAAGACTTCACACAAATGATGGCGAAGAACTTGGAAGATCACAACATCCGCTTGGCTCTTGGTCAAACTGTTAAAGCAATCGAAGGTGACGGTAAAGTTGAACGCTTGATTACTGATAAAGAAAGTTTCGACGTGGATATGGTTGTTCTTGCAGTTGGTTTCCGTCCAAATACAGCCCTTGCTGATGGTAAGATTGAACTCTTCCATAACGGTGCCTTCCTTGTAGACAAGAAACAAGAAACATCTATCCCAGGCGTTTACGCAGTAGGTGACTGTGCGACTGTTTATGACAACGCTCGTAAAGACACAAGCTACATCGCCCTTGCTTCAAATGCAGTTCGTACTGGTATCGTTGGTGCCTACAACGCTTGTGGACATGAATTGGAAGGAATCGGTGTGCAAGGTTCAAACGGTATTTCAATCTACGGTCTTCACATGGTTTCAACTGGTTTGACTCTTGAAAAAGCTAAAGCTGCTGGTTACAACGCAACTGAAACAGGTTTTAACGATCTTCAAAAACCAGAATTCATGAAACATGACAACCATGAAGTAGCAATTAAGATTGTCTTTGACAAAGATAGCCGTGAAATTCTTGGTGCACAAATGGTTTCACACGATTCTGCAATCAGCATGGGAATCCACATGTTCTCACTTGCTATCCAAGAGCATGTGACAATCGATAAATTGGCATTGACAGACCTATTCTTCTTGCCACACTTCAACAAACCTTACAACTACATCACAATGGCTGCACTTATAGCTGAAAAATAAAATTTGATGAACTATCTGGCCTTAAGTTAAGGTCAGATAGTTTTTTAGATGATTTGTCCCCATACAATTATGGTTTTTTTATCTTGTGATTCCTCCAAATCTGACTTAAAATGAAATAGTAGCTACCAATACAAATGATGAGGATAAAACAAATGACTGAAAATCGTTATGAACTAAATAAAAACTTGGCACAGATGCTTAAAGGTGGGGTTATCATGGACGTTCAAAATCCTGAACAGGCCCGTATTGCAGAGGCTGCTGGTGCGACAGCTGTGATGGCCTTGGAGCGAATTCCAGCTGATATTCGTGCAGCTGGTGGTGTTTCTCGTATGAGTGATCCAAAGATGATCAAGGAAATCCAAGAAGCGGTTAGCATCCCAGTGATGGCCAAGGTCAGAATCGGGCATTTTGTTGAAGCTCAGATTTTAGAGGCTATTGAGATTGACTATATCGATGAGAGTGAAGTTTTATCTCCAGCTGACGATCGTTTCCATGTGGATAAGAAAGAATTCCAAGTACCTTTTGTCTGTGGGGCTAAGGACTTGGGTGAAGCCTTGCGACGTATTGCTGAGGGTGCCTCTATGATTCGTACCAAAGGAGAACCAGGTACAGGAGATATCGTCCAAGCTGTTCGCCATATGCGTATGATGAATCAGGAAATTCGCCGCATTCAAAATCTACGTGAGGACGAACTTTATGTTGCTGCCAAGGAATTGCAAGTCCCTGTAGAATTGGTTCAATATGTCCATGAGCATGGAAAATTGCCAGTTGTAAACTTTGCGGCTGGAGGCGTTGCAACGCCAGCAGATGCGGCATTAATGATGCAATTAGGGGCAGAGGGTGTCTTTGTCGGCTCAGGTATTTTCAAGTCAGGAGATCCTGTTAAACGAGCGAGTGCCATTGTCAAAGCGGTAACTAACTTCCGTAATCCTCAAATTCTAGCTCAAATCTCTGAAGATCTAGGGGAAGCCATGGTTGGTATCAATGAAAATGAAATCCAAATCCTCATGGCTGAGCGAGGGAAATAGATGAAAATTGGAATATTGGCCTTGCAAGGTGCCTTTGCAGAACATGCAAAAGTGTTGGATCAATTAGGTGTCGAGAGTGTTGAAATCAGAAATTTAGAGGATTTTCAGCAACATCAGAGTGACTTGTCAGGTTTGATTTTACCTGGAGGAGAGTCTACAACCATGGGCAAACTCTTACGCGACCAGGACATGCTGATTCCCATTCGAGAAGCCATTCTATCTGGCTTACCAGCCTTTGGAACCTGTGCAGGCTTGATATTGCTGGCTAAGGAAATTACTTCTCAGGAAGAAAGTCATCTTGGAACTATGGATATGGTGGTCGAGCGCAATGCCTATGGGCGCCAACTAGGAAGTTTCTACACGGAAGCAGAATGTAAGGGAGTCGGTCAGATTCCAATGACCTTTATCCGTGGTCCAATTATCAGCAGTGTTGGACAGGGTGTAGAAATTCTAGCAAGAGTTGATAATCAAATCGTTGCAGCCCAAGAAAAAAATATGCTGGTAACTTCTTTTCATCCAGAATTGACTGATGATGTGCGCTTGCACCAGTACTTTATAAATATGTGTGACAAAAAGATAGTGGAATAAAAATTGATAAATCAAGCTTCGATTCGCTTTTTCCAAAGAATCATTTTTTAAGTCATCTGACAGTATTCTGTGATTTTAGATTTATTTACGATAAATTAGAAAAGAATGATTGTTTTGACTTAGCGCATACAGCTTATATGCTGAATATGGTGTTCAAGTATCTTTTATTGAAAGCACTTTAGAGGATGGAGTTAAAATACTATTCTATACTCCTTAATACTCTTAGAAAATCTCTTCAAACCACGTCAGCTTCACCTTATCGTAGATATGGTTACTGACTTCGTCAGTTCTATCCACAACCTCAAAACAGTGTTTTGAGCTGACTTCGTCAGTTTTATCTGCAACCTCAAAGCTATACTTTTAGCAACCTGCGGTTAGCTTCCTAGTTTGCTCTTTGATTTTCATTGAATATATAGTGGTTTGAAATAAGATGTGTGCAACTTGATTAGGGAAATCAAATTAATTTCTAGAAATGTTTTAGTATCCACGATGTACTATTCTAGTTTCATTTTACTATAAAAATGATGTATGGGATTGGTCAAAAAGAACACTTTGAAAATAGCAAAAAACGAGTATCTCTACAGATGGAGATACTCGTTCTATTATGTATAAAGCTATGAGTCTGTCGTCCTACGTAAGGTGCGCGTCGAAGGTTATACCTAAAAAACTCCAAACGCGATACAATAAAGGGGATTAAGCCAATTCTAAAGATTTTTTAAGAGGTAAGTGATGAGTTAAGATCAATGGTGTTTTAACAAGGTGAAAAGGGTCAGGCAAAAAGTCTTTAAAATCAGAAAACGCATAATATCAGGTGTTGAATTTTACAACGTTTTTTGTTTTTGTCTTTGGTATTCCTTTGCAAAAAAGAATACAACATTTTGTTGTATCCTAAATATTAAATCAAGTCCTGAATTTTCTTAAGTTTTTATCATATTTTCTGTTATAATTAAGGTGCCTTAAGAAAAATATTAAGGTGCCTTAAGAAAAATAATGAAAAAACTAAATGTTTTTCATATAGTTTTCATTGTTTTAATAGTTTAAAGTCAATCTTATTTTTCTCTAATAGAAAATAATGAAAAAGTAGGTTTAGAAAGAGGTAAGTATCTATGTCTTCTCATAAAAAAGTGTCACTCTCTGAGATTAATCAATCTATCGATACTCCAAATAACAATCATTTCTGGCAAAATTTAAAGGCCTTCTTGGGTCCAGGTGCCCTTGTC
This sequence comes from Streptococcus sp. K0074, assembly GCF_048843365.1. Taxonomy (GTDB): domain Bacteria; phylum Bacillota; class Bacilli; order Lactobacillales; family Streptococcaceae; genus Streptococcus; species Streptococcus mitis_BM. Next base: position 1,430,661 of record NZ_CP184836.1, on the reverse strand, counting down.
GCAGTTGGTTATATGGATCCAGGAAACTGGATAACCAGTGTGGTTGGAGGTGCATCCTATAAGTACAGTCTCTTATTTGTCATCTTGATTTCATCACTCATTGCTATGCAGCTTCAGCAGATGTCAGGAAAGCTTGGAATTGTAACTCAAATGGACTTGGCTCAAGCAACGGGTCATCATTCACCCAAATGGCTTCGTTATAGCTTATGGGTGATTTTGGAGTTGGCCTTGATGGCGACAGACCTGGCAGAAGTTCTAGGTTCAGCGATTGCTCTCAATCTTCTTTTTAAGATTCCGATTATGATAGCCATCCTTTTGACGGTTCTAGATGTCTTTCTCTTATTGCTTTTGATGAAATTTGGCTTTAAGAAGATAGAAGCTATTGTGACAACACTGATTTTAACGATTTTAGCAATCTTTACTTATCTGGTAGCTTTATCAAATCCAAGTTTCCAAGGAATCGCTGAGGGTTATTTACCCAATTCGACCTTATTTGAGAGTCCTTTGCCAGGTCATGAAAGTCAATTAACTTTAGCTCTGGGGATTGTAGGTGCGACGGTTATGCCTCATAACCTCTATTTGCATTCTTCCTTGTCTCAAACTCGGAAAATCAATCACAAGGACAAGGATGATGTTCGAAAAGCGGTGCGCTTTATGACCTGGGATTCAAATCTCCAATTATCCTTGGCCTTTGTGGTTAACTCCCTTCTATTAATTCTCGGGGCGGCTCTCTTTTTCGGCCATGCATCTGAGATTTCTGCCTTCTCTCAAATGTATAATGCCTTGCAGGATTCTACTATTGCAGGAGCTATAGCTAGCTCGACCTTATCAACCTTGTTTGCCTTGGCTTTATTAGCCAGTGGTCAAAATTCGACAATTACGGGTACCTTGACTGGACAAATCGTTATGGAAGGTTTCTTGCATATGAGATTACCTCAATGGTTCATTCGTTTGGCAACTCGTCTCTTTGCTTTGTTGCCTGTCATGATTGTAGCGGTTCTGTTTGGTCATCAGGAAAAAACATTGGATCAGTTATTGGTTTATTCACAAGTCTTTCTTTCGATTGCTCTTCCATTTTCAATCTTCCCACTGATTTATCTAACTTCTAAGAAATCACTGATGGGAGAATTTACCAATGCCAAATGGAATACCATCCTTGGCTATATCGTTTCCATTATCTTAACAATTCTCAATGTGAAATTGTTATTTGATATTTTCTAAGAAATTCACCCGAGTTATAAAACAAGCATATAAGAAAAAAGATACCCAAGATTTCTTGAGTCTACTGAAAAAGTCATCAAATTGATGGCTTTTTTGTTATACTAGAGATGAGGTGACATAATGCTTGATAATCAGTTAACTATGGATGTCAGTCCTTATTCTAGTTTGTATGATATCGTGGTTCCTAAAACCCACTTTTTACGTCAGCTAACTGAACTCTGTGATTTTAGCTTTATTTATGATGAACTAGAAAAGAATTATCGTCCCGATTTTGGGCGTAAAGCTTATTCACCGATTATGATGTTCAAATATCTCTTGTTAAAAGATATTTATAAGTTATCAGATGTAGATGTGGTAGGACGTTCCTTGTCAGATATGGCCTTTAAATTTTTTCTTGGTCTGGCTCCTGAGGATTCTGTTATCGAGCCATCCTCTCTGACAAAATTTAGAAAGCTAAGAATTAAAGATGATAAACTGCTTGATGTATTGATTCAGAAGTCTGTTCAAATTGCACTCGAACATAACTTGATTAAGAGTAAAATCCTCATTGTGGATGCCACTCACACCAAATCTCATTATAATCATAAGAAACCCCAAGAAATCCTTAGAGAGCGTTCAAAAGCTTTACGTAAAACAATTTATCAACATTCAGAAGATATCAAAATAGAATTTCCAAAGAAACCTCAGGAAGATAACCTCGAAGCAGAGTTGACCTATACAGAGGAGTTAATGGCTGTGGTTGAAAAACACGAGGAACTCTTAGCCTTACCGGCTGTTTCTCAAAAGTTCAATTACCTAAAAGAGGCTGTCGAGGACGACTTAGAACATTTGGAAGCTTCTGTTAAGGAGGAGGCTAGGCTCGGACATAAGACAGCCGACAGCTCTTTCTATGGATATAAAAGTCATATCGCTATGACGGATGAACGGATTATTACTGCTTGTGTGGTCACTTCTGGCGAACAAAGCGATGGGAAATATTTACCTGAATTATATGCCAAAACAAAGGAAAATAGTCTGGACATCGAGACTATTATTGGTGATGCGGCTTATTCAGGAAAGGACAACATTCAACTAGCTCGCAAAGAAAAGATTCATTTGGTTTCAAAACTGAATCCTTCTGTTTCAAAAGGTTACCGTAAAGAAGAGGATGCGTTTGAATTTAATAAAGATGCAGGGCTATTTGTCTGTCCAGAAGGACGCATGGCTGTTCGCAAAGCAAGGACAGGGAAAAAACATCAAAATAAGAATCAAGTTGTCACTCATTACTTTGACATTGAGAAGTGCAAGAGTTGCCTTTCCAAGGAAGGATGTTATAAGGAGGGGGCAAAGTCTAAAACTTATTCAATAGCCATTAAGAGTGACGATCATCTTTTTCAGAAGAATTTCAGGAAACACCTTATTTTAAAGAAATGGCCAGACATCGCTATAAAATCGAAGCAAAGAATGCCGAACTAAAACAGAGACATGGCTTTGATGTCGCGAGAGCATCGGGTCTTTTCAGCATGGAGTTACAGGCAGCCACAACCATCTTCGTGGTCAATATGAAACGAATTATGACCTTAATAAATACAAAATAACCGAGGAACTCGCTCAAATTAACGAGAGATTCCTCGGTTTTCATTTCATTAAAAGTAAGAGACCTATTTTTTCAGTGGACTCGTCGGAGAGTGTGGGGATTTTTATTTAAGCTTTTTTCAAAAATTGTGTTTCTTTTGGAATAATTAATTGTTCCGAGTAAAAAATATATTCAATTCCTTTACTAGGTTTTGTCACAGAATAATTTAGATAATACTTTTCATTCCTAAGGTTGCTATACATTTTAAAAATTTCATCAGAAACATCATATGTAAGAATCCAATTTTTATTAGACATATATTTTTTTATGGATTTGGCTAAACTAAGATGATTTTCATGATTATAGAAGTTTGTATATAATCCAGGTCCTTTTTTATAATAAGGTGGATCAAAAAATGTAAAAGAATTTTTTGTTCTAGAAATATTTAAACGAATAAACTTTTCAGCATCCATATTATAAAGTTTAATACGTTTTTTTAGAGATGCAATCAATGTAATTTTCTCAATAATTTTTTCTCTATTGAATCGACAATCAAGTTTGTAATCTCCGTCTTGTTTTAATCCACCAATTACACCTGCTTTTATAATTCCTGAACGATTTGTACGATTGAGGAACAAAGTTGAAAAACCTAGAGAAAGCAGATCCTCACAATTATCTTTATTATTCTGGATATCTCTTTGAATTTTCCATTCTTCGATAGTGACAGGTGTGGTCTCAATTTTTTTAATCAGCTGTTCAGTATAATTTAACACAGAATACCAAAAAGCATAAATTGCTTTATCAAAATCATTTACCATGATTTTTTCTACGTCATTATTAAAAAGTAACCTCAAAGCAATTCCCATTCCGCCCATATAAGGCTCAATATAAGTTGTTGAATTGTTAGCTACAACGAGCTCTCTAACATAATCGTAAATTTGAGACTTTCCACCTGGATATCTTAAAGGGCTAATATTTTTCATAAATCATTCCTCCTTTCTATTTATAATACCCTATTTAAAAAATTTTGGCCAGTTTTATAATCCAGGTATTTTATTATTTTTGGCCACAAAATCGTATGCTTTTTTTAATGATTTTTCAAATTCATTAACAGAATCAAGATTCTTATTCTTCCAATACACTATTGGATTATTTTGCCCTTTCCAATTTGATTTTTCATCATTAAACCAATCCTTCCAAACTTCTCTAGGTTTTGTATTTTTGTATGTACCATTTTGTTTTTTATATTCTTCTTCATATGAGCCGTTCTTTATGAATTCTAGAACATGGTACTTGGGATTATTCATAAAAACTGAATAATTATAGCCATCATTAGTCTGCTTCCAAAATCCAGAGTTTGGATCGTTTAATATATCAAAAACAAATTCTTCTGGATTAACTTTTGAGCCATGATTAGGTAGGGTAATAAAATTTTTGTACTTACTATTGTCTATTTCTTGATCACCATCTAAACATATAATGGAGTTTTTTGTAAATTCAGGAACTTTATGTTTGTGAAGCGATTGATATTGGCTTGAAGAAATACTAACTCCATTGATCGACTTGATTCTTTTTGAAATAGCTAAATTATTACTATCTTTAAATCCTTGAATTAGACTTTTGAAAACAAAATATGCTTCAGAGTCTTCAAAATAAATTTTTACTTTATCTAATATTAGTTCTTGATTTACTTGGGCTAGTAATTCATTTTTAAACTTATATAAAAAGTCAAGTTCAGTTATTTTGATATCTGAAATATCAGATTCATTGGTTGTAAAAATTTTAACATCGCGATTTACTCTTTGGTTTTTTATTTTTTCTGTTTCAAGATGTTCTAAAAGAGTAAGTGAATGAGTAGTTACGAATATTTGTATATTCCATGCTCGAGCTTTTTCTAAAAATATATCGAGAAGTTTATTTTGTGCAGCAGGGTATAGTGTTGCATCAACTTCGTCAACTAATAAAATTCCACCTTTATAATCATCCGGATAATTATCTTTTAATTTTTTAAATGAATACAATGCAAGTAATAGTTGTCCAACAATATCTTCTCCTGAGGAAATCATTTCTATTGTACGTTCAGGATCTATATATGCAGCAGTTTGCTTTTTTGTATTAGTCTCAGTGGCAGTTAAATTATTAGGATAATCTTTAAGCAATACGGATTTATATAAAATATGGATATCTTCCTTATCTTGTTCTGAAATATCAAGAACAAAATTTTTATTTCTAGTTTTGACTAATGGTGTTAGTCGATCAAGACCAAGGTAAATAACAGGATGGATATAATTGGCGGATTCATTATTATCCCGTCTAGTTACAAAACGAGGCAAGATTCTGTCTTTATGATTAGTAGTTTTAAGTTTGAAGTGTTCATTATTATCTAAAGTTATATTGATATGTTCGGTTTCTCTAATATCTTTTTCAGACAGTTTAAAATGTTCATTTGAAGAGGATTCAAATGGTTTACCAAAATGAGTAAGAATGGAATTATACTCAGTTATAAGTTCTGAATCTTGGTCACGGTCTAATTTAGAAAATTTTGTTTTATTAAGTTCTTGACACTCTGGAGAAATAAATTCAATGACTTTATTATTATATGAAAAACCTTGGGCAATCATTCCAAGAATTGTAGATTTTCCAGTTCCGTTTTTTCCTGAAATTATATTAACGTAATTTGATGGTTGAAAAGACAACTCTTTTATCAACCTGAAATCTTTTATTTTAAGTTCTTTGATATAGACCATATTTACACTCCTACAATATTCTTAAACTCTTCCTGAATCATATCTTCACCCCAAGTTGTCGAAATCTTGTGTCTTTCAGCAAATTGGAGCCAGTTGAAGTCTGATACTTCGTACTGTGCGAGTTCTTCAGAGATGAGATGTCTAATCATGAAGCGGTCTGCTTCGTTCTCGTATTTGTATAGCAATCGCTTGTAATGTGCTGGATTGTGGTTTATATGCCCCAATTCGTGCAGGATAACCTTTTCTCGCTCCTCTAGAGGTAAATCCCCATTGACGTAAATAATGCGCTCATCGGGGAAATAGAAGCCTCTACGCTCCCACATGGTTTCAGGGAAGAGATAGAGTGTGACTTGGTATTCGTCTAAGAGTTCATTTACTTTCAATATCCGATACCCCCAAAGAGAGTTTAATGATTTGAGCAATCTTGTCCACATCATCGTCAGAGAGTGGCTTACCGTCGAACAGAACAACACGTTCACGAAGATTTGACAAGTCAACTACACGGCCGTCTGGAGTAGTGACGGTATCCTTTGCAATAGTCGGATTATCTGTTCGTCCGAGCAGGTAGTCGGTTGACACGTTGAAGTAGTCGGCGATTTGTTGTAGCCGTTCGGCAGAAGGTTGATTCCTCTTCAACCCATACAAAGAATTTTTGCCTAGTTTTAGTTTATCTTCTAAAGTATTTAGCGAAATCCCTTGTTTTTCACATAAATCTTTTACGATTTCAAAAGTAGAAAACATTGATTTATCAGCCTTTCTAAGACATGACAAAAAATATTTTATAAAATACGCAAAAAGTAGTTGACATTATTTTGCGTTTACGCTAAAATAGTTTTTGTAAGTTAATGAGTTAGTAAAAAACGAAGTTAAAACTTATCTAAAAATAAATAGCTTTAGTGAGCGAGTAAGTTGATAGATATAAGGTTTTATCAAGGTTTTTAATTATGCTTTCATTTTAGCAGATACGCTAAAAGCTGTCAAGCGTTTTATAAAATAATTTACTAACTCTTTAACTTAATTAATTAAAAAGGAGGAGGTCGCATGAGCCAACAACACCGTAAATGGATTGAGCTTGTAAAGGAGCGAATTGAAAAACGTGGGTGGTCGCAGACTGATTTGGCTATTGTTGTAGGCGTTAGTCCGTCGGCCATCACGCAACTTTTCAAAGATGGTAAAGGAAGTGATGACTTGAAGCTTCGCATTAATAAAAAATTGCGAATCAGTGAGTCGTGGGAAAAGTTTGAGGAGTAGGAAAATGGAAGAAGTAATTACAATAAGTAAACGTGAATTACAAGAAATGATTGCTGAAGCAGTCGCCAATAAAATAGTTAAGGTTAGAAAAGATTTTGGTCAAGTCGCTATCACTGATGAAGACATTCGTATCGTAAATAACAATCATCCTAAAGTCCTTGATTTACTTCAAAATCCTTATAAGAGAGAAATAGGTAGTGAAATCTATCCAATCATAACAGGGATCCGTTGGGACAGTAATATTGGTAGTGACTCTAAAATATTTTTAACAAACAGATTGAGGGATAGAAAAGGAATTTACTATCATTCGAAACCGAATCTTTATAGTTCCCTCATCCATGAACAATTAAAATCTCTTGTTTTATCTCTACATGGTGCAACAGTAATAAAAGATTTGACAGATGATGAGTTTCAAAACGCTTTGGAAACATATAACGAATTTAAAAATTTCTTTTTGGATAGGTACAACGTCCGTCTAACAAAATTAAAACAAGAATTTCCAGAATTGTAAAACAAAAAAGTACCTGACAAAGTCAGATACTAAACGGAAAGATTTGAGGAATAGGAGGAATGACATGAACGAAGTTATTAAAGTGACTGTGAATGATAATCACGATCCGATTGTGTCTGGTCGTCAGTTGCATGAGGCATTGGGAGTAAAAACACCATATGATAAATGGTTCCCACGCATGACTGAATATGGATTTACAGAAAACGAAGACTTTTCGACATTTTTGTCGGAAAGTACAGGAGGACGCAGAGCGACTGACCACATCATCAAGCTAGACATGGCTAAGGAAATCGCCATGATTCAGCGAACGGATAAAGGAAAAGAAGTCCGACAATACTTCATCCAAGTAGAAAAGGACTTCAACAGCCCTGAGAAGATTATGGCAAGAGCCTTGCTCATGGCAGACAAGAAGGTTCATAAACTGGAAGCTCAGATCGAGGCTGATAAACCGAAGGTACTCTTTGCGGACGCTGTGAGTGCTAGTCACACATCTATTTTGGTCGGAGACCTTGCTAAACTCATCAGTCAAAACGGCTACAAAATCGGAGGAAATCGTCTTTTTGTCTGGTTGTGTGAAAATGGCTACTTGATCAAGCGAAAAGGCTCTGACTGGAACATGCCAACACAACGAAGCATGGAGATGAAACTCTTTGAAATCAAGGAGTCAACCATCACACATCCAGACGGACATATCTCTGTCAGCAAGACCGTCAAAGTCACTGGCAAGGGGCAACAGTACTTTATCAAAAAGTTCTTGAGTAAAGATGAAGTAGCGGGGTAGGGAAATTCAAATTAAAAAGCACGGCTGAAAACAACAGTGCTGAGTTATTTGTGAAATTACTGGTTGAATTGCCTAGAGTTTAGTTCTGCAATAATGGATAAAAATACTCCAGCAAGTTACCAAGTCGCTGGAGGTGTGGATTTTTTATAGATCAACGTTGGTAAGACTGAAATCACTTCGGAGGTTCCACTTCCTACACATGCATCATTCACTGCGAATACTAATTCTCGGGAAGTTCTGGGGAAAGAGTTAAAGTTTCCACCCTACTCGTACATTTGCTATCACAAAAGCACGGCAGGTCGATAACTCATTCCCTTTTCTCCACACTAGTTACTTGTCAGTTGGAAAGACTGATGTTCATTAGTGAGAACGTTTTTCAAAGGTTGATCACATTTCTATACAAAAACTCGGACAAATAAAGCGTCCTCCCTTCGTAAAGATATATTCATTATGCAAAATCAAGTTGATTAACGCATCGGTCTTAAGACTGATTTTTGGAGGCAATATTGGAAGATAAAGTCATTGAACTAGCTGATTACTTAATCAGCGAGAATACAACTTACAGAGAAGCTAAAATAGCATGTGAGAAGCTATTGAAACAAGTCAGCCATGAGATAGAACTCAGGGCGCTGGAAAGCAAGACGAGGGTATGAAAGAAACAATAAACGAATTTCTAAAATTCAGAAGTCAATTTACAAAACGAGAATGGATTGAAATTAACCAAGTTGTCGAAGCTCGTTTAAATGAAAAAGCCGACCAGTTGAAACTGGACGACTCGGATGTAGAAATCATTTCTAAAAGACTAGAAAAAGTTATCTAGAAACGACTTGAATGAGCAGCAGATAAGGAGATTAGAAATAGAAAGGAGAAGTTATGACAAATTTTAAAAAATTGGATCTTCAACTAATCTTTCAAAAATCCAATTAACGATTACACTTCTGTCAGCAATGATTTTCTCAAAGATTCGAACCTAGAACCTGCTTCTATCGGCATCTTGATGGTAGTTCTCAGCAATAAAGAAAACTGGATTGTTTATCCAGAAGAAATTGCAAAGCGCTTAGGGGTGAGTCGGGATATGGTAGATAGGCATTTCAAGAAGATAGAGAAAGCTGGTTATCTCAGAACTTTTAAAAAGAGTCTCGGACGAGGTAAAGGAGTTCAGACATTTCGGTTCTTCTCAGATGTTAAAATTACCGATTTTCAATTTGAAATTATGCTACAGAGATTGGAAGAAGCTTTACAAAAGTTATCTACAGATTAGCAGTTACATTTCCTTATTTTACAAATCTGTATTTTACAAATCTGTATTTTACAAATCAGTATTTTACAAATCAGTAAAATAAGGCACTAATAAATATTAACTAACAACAAGTATTAAATAACAATAAATATTAATTAACAACAAGTCCTACTTCTCTAAATAAAAGAGAGGGTAGAAAAAATAAATACAAAAAAGCACCTGACGGCAATCAGGCACTAACTAAAAATATTCAAGGAAATTATATCATGAATGACTTAATGAATCAATTATTAGACCAGTTTGAAGCTGGATTGATGGATAGAACTTTAAAAGTGATGAACGTCATCACAGATGAAAAGAAACGTTATCCGATGGAATTAAACAAGTCGCAATGTTCTGAGATGTTACTTGGCACAAGAGACACAGGAACGTTTGATGATCGTTTTAATAGTCATCAGGATTTTCCACGGATAAAAGGAAAACGTGAGAAATATCCAAGGGATGCCGTAATTCAATGGTATCACAACAATTGGCAACGTACTGCTAATTAGAAGAAACGGCATAAATTTTTTAACAAAAATTAAAGATTTAGAGGAGAAAAACAATGATTGACAAAGACCAAATTATCAAAGCGCAACAGGAAAAAATTGAACGCATTGAACAGCTACAAGAGAAGCTACATAAATTATCTATGCTTGGATTGCTAACTGTAAAACTTTTAGGGCTACCTAATGAGTTAGAAAAGCCATTGAAAGTAATCCACGACATCTCACATGTCATCAAAGACGTATTAAATGGCATGGATCCAGAACGATCGATTAAAGAGAATTTGCCAGAAGTAGACGAGGAGGAAGAATAATGTTTGAACCACCATTAATCAACCAGCTTTTAGGAACTGGTGCAGTGCTTTTAGGATTCATTGGAGCTGGGATTCTAGCACGACAAATGGAACTGCACGAACTTGAAAAACAACGCAAGTTAGAAGAACGTGACACGAAGATTATACAAGCGTTTAACGAAGCGGTTGAAATCGGTCGTGAGCTTGAACGTGAGGAAATCCGTCAAAACATCCGCAGAGAGTTTCAAGGATTTACGTTTGATAATGAACGCCCTGAAGGTTTACGTCCTGAACCATTAGCATTACCAGAACCACGAAGAGCACGCTATGCAAAGCGTTTTGGATAGAGCAAAGGGGACGTTAATGACTAGAATTGAACTTGAAAACCGTGTATGGCTTTTGGCCAATCATGAAGAAAAAAACGAATTGCTGGATCTTGGGCTAACATCCAAGGCTAGATATGTGAAACGAGTGCTTGAGCTTGGAAAGGTGTATGCTCATGTTTGATTATGACAGAGATATGATGCAACCGCCTGAAGAACGAGAAGAACTTGACCCAAGCCAGTATGTGGATATCGGATGCGGTAGACGTCGATATGTGGGTGATGAAGTATGATTGAAGAATTACACGCAGAAATCGACAACTGGCGAGCTGAATATATTCATCTCGGCCGAGAGCTGGGGCAAATCATCAACGAACAACAAAATATTATTTTGAAATTGCAAAACGAAAATCGACGCTTGAAGCGTGAAAATTGGAACCTTAAGAAGACGAAAGGTAGAAAGAAATGAAAAAACGATTGTATTACAAAAAATGGAAACAAGAACTTAGAGAGGAAATGAAGGCAGAAACTGACGGCGAGTATCTAACCGAGAAAATGGTTAGAAAAATGAGTATTAACGACATGTTACATTATTTTCGAAAATTAGCATTAGAAGATGCTGGATACTGTGGGACAATGTTTAATTACTAAAAGAAAGATGGGAATAAAATGAGTTACGAACTAACACAAAAACAAATTACATCATCAGTTGCAGCACGCATTGGAGAAATGCAAAACGAAGGGCTAATGATCGCACCGAATTATAGCGTTAGCAATGCGCTGAGTTCGGCATATTATGCTCTAAAAAATTCCAATAGTGGGAATTTGCTCCAGCAATGCACTCAAGACAGCGTTTATAACGCATTGTTAGAAATGGTAACCCAAGGACTAAGCCCAGCTAAAAAGCAATGCTACTTTATCAAATACGGCTCTGACGTCCAATTGAGAATGTCTTATTTTGGGACCATTAAAGTTACTAAAGATTTGCAAGAGGTGAAAGACGTTACTGCAAATGTTGTTTACGAAGGTGACACGCTAGATGTAGCAGTTGAAAACGGGCGTAAAAAGTTAGTCAAGCATGAGACAGATTGGCGGAACGCAGATAATCCAATAATTGCTGCTTATTGCATCATCACTCGAACGGATGGAGAAGAGTTCTTTGAAGTCATGACTAAAAAACAAATTGACAAGTCTTGGTCTAAAGCGAAAACGAAAAATGTTCAAATAGATTTCCCTGATCAGATGGCTATGAGAACGGTTATCAATCGTGCAGCTAAAATGTTTATCAACACAAGCAATGACAGCGACTTGTTCGCCGGAGCAATCAATAACACAATTGCTGATGAGTATGACAATGGTCGTCAAGTGAAAGAAGCTGAACCAGTGAGAGAAGAGGCTGAAACATTGGATAGCATCCTTGGAGCTTCTGAAGAAGTGACTGAAAAACCAAAAAAAGAGGTTATCAACCAGGAGTTGACAACCACAGATGCAAGCTCCTCAGTAAATGAAACTCCAGACTTTGACGAAGAAACAGGCGTAGTAATTGACCAAGAGCCAGAAAATGGTCAAATGGACATGCTAGAAGGGGAGGATTTCTAAAATGGTTGAAGAATTAAAAGATGTAACGGATAGTCTAGAACTCGTTCCAGTAACAGATTTAGAGATTGGTTTTGTTCTAAAAGCTGCTGAAATCGAAATCCAAGGCAAAGAAGTTTTGGAGCAAGCTTTAGAGTCCTACAAAAAGAAATACGCTGGCTATATCGTTACAGAAGAAACTTTATCAGATGACATTAAAGTCAAAGACGAGTTGGGACGAGTACAGCGTCAGATTGAACAAGAACTTAAAAACCAGCTTTCAGAATACTCTAAACCTCTTGACGAAGCAAAGGCTTGGGTTGATAGCATATTAGACCCTATCAAAACTTTGCAGACAGACATTAAAAATCAAATCAGGGAGTTTGAGGAGAGAGAGACAGAAGCCCGAAAGGAAACGGTCAGAGAAGCTTTTGAATCTGCAATCGCAGAAAGTGGTACAGAACTTGACATCAAGCTGTTTGCTATTTACTTTGACGATTTTAGCAAGAAGAAGTGTTTTATGGCCGATAATGTGCGAATCAATCAAGCTACTTCTAAGATGATTGTCGGATTGGTTGCAGAAGAAGCCGCTAAGAAGCAACAACGTGAAGCTGGACTTATCCAGATTACAGAAGCGGCAGCTAAAGCTGGTTTCGGACCTACTGTCTACATTCGCAGTTATGACCAGGGAGCGAAACTTGTTGATGTTTTGCAAGCAATTCTTGATGACAAGACATTAGCTGAACGAGCTAAAGCGGAAACCGAACTAAAAAAGCGTATTGATGAAATGACTGCTATCGCAGTAGCTAAAGGTTTGAATCCTGAAAAGTACGTTGATTTGCTAAGAGAGGGGCGCTCTGCTTTGGATACTATTGATATCTTACATGCAGACGCAGATGAACTTAGACGGACCAAAGCAGAAGCGAAACAAGATACTCAGGATCAATTCTACGCCCAAAATCAGCCTGAATTTGGGTCAGAAAGCAGTTCAGGGGGCAATCATACCCTAGAGCAAGAAACAGGCCGAAAATCGCAAAATATGGCTTCTGAGGATGGCGTTAAAAAATATGGTTACAAATTTACTGTAGATTTAATTTTTCCAGCAGAAAACGCAAAGGAAACAAAGGAGCAATTTAAAGAATGGCTCAATGCTCATGGCGTTCAATTTGAGCCACAAACAAAATCAGTAAAGGTGGAGATGAAATGACAATGGATTTACTTGGAAAAGATTACTACTCGGTAGATTCTGCACGTCGCTACTGGTCCATCTCGCAATACAAGCGATTTAGGGAGTGCGAAGCACGGGCATTGGCGGAGCTAGAGGGAGAATGGGAAGACCAAAGAGACAACACAGCCCTCTTGGTTGGTAACATGGTTCACAGCTATTTTGAAAGTCCAGAAGCACATAAGAAGTTTATGGATGAAAATGCAGATGTCATGATTTCGAAAACCGGGAAAACCAAAGGTCAGTTAAAATCTGACTTCTTAGTCGGCCAGCGAATGATCGAGCGACTGGAAGCTGACAAGCAATTTATGGAGTATTATGTCGGTCAGAAAGAGGTTGCTGTCACAGGCGAAATCGAAGGAGTGGAATTTAAAGGCAAGATTGACTGTCTCAATGTTGAAAAAGGGTATTTCGTGGATATTAAGACCACGAAATCTGACATTGATAGCATGGTTTGGGTTCAGGATGAAGCAAGCGGGCGAAATATTCAAGTCCGCTGGTTCGAAGCTTGGGGATATATCTTGCAGATGGCAGCGTATAAGAAAATGCTAGAAGAGAAGTATGGCAAAAAGTTCACCCCTATCATCTACGCAGTGACAAAAGAGACGACCCCCGATACCGAGCCTACTGAAAAAGTCATTAAATTGATGGCTTTTTTGTTATACTAGAGATGAGGTGAAATAATGCTTGATAATCAGTTAACTATGGATGTCAGTCCTTATTCTAGTTTGTATGATATCGTGGTTCCTAAAACCCACTTTTTACGTCAGCTAACTGAACTCTGTGATTTTAGCTTTATTTATGATGAACTAGAAAAGAATTATCGTCCCGATTTTGGGCGTAAAGCTTATTCACCGATTATGATGTTCAAATATCTCTTGTTAAAAGATATTTATAAGTTATCAGATGTAGATGTGGTAGGACGTTCCTTGTCAGATATGGCCTTTAAATTTTTTCTTGGTCTAGCTCCTGAGGATTCTGTTATCGAGCCATCCTCTTTGACAAAATTTAGAAAGCTAAGAATTAAAGATGATAAACTGCTTGATGTATTGATTCAGAAGTCTGTTCAAATTGCACTCGAACATAACTTGATTAAGAGTAAAATCCTCATTGTGGATGCCACTCACACCAAATCTCATTATAATCATAAGAAACCCCAAGAAATCCTTAGAGAGCGTTCAAAAGCTTTACGTAAAACAATTTATCAACATTCAGAAGATATCAAAATAGAATTTCCAAAGAAACCTCAGGAAGATAACCTCGAAGCAGAGTTGACCTATACAGAGGAATTAATGGCTGTGGTTGAAAAACACGAGGAACTCTTAGCCCTACCGGCTGTGTCTCAAAAGTTCAATTACCTAAAAGAGGCTGTCGAGGACGACTTAGAACACTTGGAAGCTTCTGTTAAGGAGGAGGCTAGGCTTGGACATAAGACAGCCGACAGCTCTTTCTATGGATATAAAAGTCATATCGCTATGACGGATGAACGGATTATTACTGCTTGTGTGGTCACTTCTGGTGAACAAAGCGATGGGAAATATTTACCTGAGTTATATGCCAAAACAAAGGAAAATAGTCTGGACATCGAGACTATTATTGGTGATGCGGCTTATTCAGGAAAGGACAATATTCAACTAGCTCGCAAAGAAAAGATTCATTTGGTGTCAAAACTGAACCCTTCAGTTTCAAAAGGTTACCGTAAAGAAGAGGATGCGTTTGAATTTAATAAAGATGCAGGGCTATTTGTCTGTCCAGAAGGACACATGGCTGTTCGCAAAGCAAGGACAGGGAAAAAATATCAAAATAAGAATCAAGTTGTCACTCATTACTTTGACATTGAGAAGTGCAAGAGTTGCCTTTCCAAGGAAGGATGTTATAAGGAGGGGGCAAAGTCTAAAACTTATTCAATAGCCATTAAGAGTGACGACCATCTTTTCCAGAAGAAATTTCAGGAAACACCTTATTTTAAAGAAATGGCCAGACATCGCTATAAAATCGAAGCAAAGAATGCCGAACTAAAACAGAGACATGGCTTTGATGTCGCGAGAGCATCGGGTCTTTTCAGCATGGAGTTACAGGCAGCCACAACCATCTTCGTGGTCAATATGAAACGAATTATGACCTTAATAAATACAAAATAACCGAGGAACTCGCTCAAATTAACGAGAGATTCCTCGGTTTTCATTTCATTAAAAGTAAGAGACCTATTTTTTCAGTGGACTCCCCGATACCAGAGCGATTGTTTTCCAATCGCAGGAAAAACTCGAGTATGAGTTATCTGAGTTATCTATGCTTATTAAGCATCTTGACGATGTTAAAAAAGGTAAAGAATGGGCAACACCATGTGGTCATTGTGAATACTGCAAAACAAAAGCTTTGAGCCAGCGTGTGGAGGTGGTCTGATGAGTAAACAAGTAAAAGACATACTAGAAACTCACGACACAGGTTGTCCTCATGGCATCACATTTGCAATACATCAAGATAAAGATGAGTGTATTGCTTTGTTTGGTCGTTCTGGTTGGCCCGGACTAAAACCTCGATTTATTCGTTGGAATGAAAGTGTTAAAAATCAAACAACATACAAAACTGAGGAATCCTTACTTAATGCCTATGTTTGTGATGTTAAAAAACATCGGAAGATTTTATTGTCATTCAATTATTGCCCTTTTAAGAGGGGGAAATAATCAAAAACCAACTATTTCCATTTTGGAAACAACTCAAAAATCAACAAGCCGTGCATTCTTGTAAAACTGCGAACTAGAAAATGTGTCAGTGACACTTATGTGACTTTTGGACGAATGACGCAAAGAATTTCACTCACGCTTGCCTCGCTCACAAATTGGCAGGCGTAGGGGTTTGGTCAGAAATATGAAACTTGAAAAAGGCGATTACGTGAAAGTTTTAAAAAATGGAGAATTTTTTAAAATCGTACAAATTAAAAATATTTACAGTGACTGTATCGAAACCAGCCACGGCATTTACAATCGGACCACACTTGCTAGCAGGTTGGATAAAGAGTGTCTAATCTCTGGCACGGTATCGTGGGAGGATAAAAATGGAATGGATCAACTGGACAGAAATCTGTCCTGAAACAAAATCTGAAATCATCGAAAAAATAGAAAATGATGGCTACACTTATCCACACTATGACAAGAAAAATAATGGTGTCAAGTACGTCATCTCTACACTGGACATCAAACGAGACTGTCTAAGAGTCGGAGTGTCATTTGAAGATGTGTACCCTTTGCAAACAACACTTTTTTAAAAGGAGAAAATAAATGCTAAACAAAATCGATATACCAGGAACAGCTATCACACTTGAAATCGTGGACAAGACCATCACGATCACCAATAAAATTGAATATGATATGCAGATGCATTTTAGAAATACAGATGCAGATGCTTCTCTTGATACAAGTGGCGACGTGTTTGAGCCTCTCTACTGGTTAGATATTAAGGCGACACCGAAAATGCCGACAGAGTATCATACGAGCCTTGGAATCAAGAGAGAAAAGCGCCACTTAGCCGAACTTCAGAAGTTCTTTGAGTTTATTGAGAGTAATAAACGAAACCTATTTGATCTCTGTGGATTCAAGGGAGAACTGCAATGAGTTCACTGACATTATCATTGGACATTTCAACTACTGCGACAGGCTGGGCCGTATTTAACGGCTCTGACCTTGTTCAGAGTGGTGTCTTAAAGCATAAAAGCAAATCGTTCTTTGAACGTGGGCGGTTCATGGCTAGTGAATTGCGAGCTATTCAATCGAGAGCGCTTCAGAAGTACGACTGCCATTTTGAATCGATTGTGGTCGAGAAGAACTCGGTCATGGGGCCAAATCAGCAGTCCATGATCAGTATTGGAATTGTGACAGGTATCATTCTTGGCCGACTGGTTGCTGACAATGTGTACTTCGTGAACGTATCGACCTGGCGCAAGTACTGGAAGTTTAGTTACAAGGACCGAAGTAAAAAGTCGATGAAGCTGCAGGCAGTTGCTAAGGTGTCTGATGAATTCGACCTTAACGTTAAAGACGATGAAGCTGACGCTATCCTGATTGGTTCATATTTTGTAAACCATGGCCAAGAATTTGGAAATCTGGAAAGCCACAAGGTGAGTTGAGGAGTTAGAAGATGAATAAGCAGGAATTGATTAAAGAATTTGAAGAAATCGGGATTTATGGTTTGAATATGTTTGGAACTGTAGTCAAAGGCATTCCGACCGAAACTGCAATTGATCTAATCAAACAACTAGACGAGCCAGAAAAAGTCAAAGTTCAGCAGTTTGTGGATGATGTGATTGAGGGTGCAAGAGAACATAGTCCAGAACTAGAGGATGCGTTGTATTATGCTTGTAGCAATGGAAGCCAGGAATTTACAGAATGGTATCAAAAGAAATCCAACAGAGATCTCTTCGCCCGTGCATGGCTTGACGGCTACGAGGTTGAGAAAGAGAAGCGGTATTATGTAAGATTTAAATGGATTGAAGACTCATATAGTTACTTAACCTTGATTAAGCACCTTCACGCTTGGACGTTAAAGGATATAACACTAGATAAAAAATTTCGTTCAGAACACACCCGCAAACAACTAGAAGAAGCGGATTTCGGCTGGGTATTTGATTGCCCAGGGATTGAGATTGAGGAGGTGGAGTGATGAAGAAAATAACGTTTATCATAGGGTTAGGAGGCGAGCAAATAGAATTCAAAACAGATAGAGATGATTTTATCAATGAATTAAAATTTCGTTATGAAAACAAGCAACTTCTTGAAATCAATCTTGGTCCTGAGATTGTGTTGCTCAATCCCAGCAAGATCTTATTTGTTAAAATCAAGGAGGTAACAGAATGAAACGATTTATCGCTATCTGGATTCTGCTATCAGCTGGACTAAATATCTGGCAAATGGACAGGATTGCAGAACTAGAAAAGAAGAAGCCGATGGTTATCTACAAGGCGGATAACGCAGGCGCTGAGATATTTGGCCGTGTCGTTGAGAAAGGACGACATGGGAAGTTATACACGATTACTATTCGTGATTATGGGATTTTCGTAGTCACTAGAGAACAATTTGAGAAAATCAAAATAGGGGATGAGGTATTACTATGACAACAAACATGGAATTATTAGCGCATCATGTTGAACATTGGGCGAAAGAGCGAGGGCTAGACAATCCAGACAACAGCACGTCTCAGGCATTGAAGTTATTTGAAGAAGCAGGCGAACTGGCGCAGGCGCATCTCAAGAAACGAGATGATGAGGGCAAGGATGCCGTGGGTGATATTTTGGTAGTGTTGACCATCTATTGTCAGCAGAAAGGTTGGTCTATTGCTGAGTGCTTTCAAATGGCATGGAATGAGATCAAAGACCGTAAAGGCAAGATGGTAGACGGCTCGTTTGTCAAAGAGAAGGATTTATAAAATGAAAAAACTAGGAATCATTATTGGGGCGGTATTTGTAATCGTTGTATCGCCATTCGTAGTTCAGTATGGATGGAATGAGATTATCACAACGATTGTTCCAGTTGGTAAAATTACAGTCTGGCAAGCTTTAGGGATGGATGCACTACTATCTTTCATCTGGCCTGTGTTATCCAGCAAAAAAGAATCTTATGAAGATTATTCATACGCTGTAAAGAGCAGTATTTCAAAAATCATTACATGTGCATTTTTGATATGGTTAGCTAGTTTGTTCATCTAAGGAGGATTTGGCATGATACCAAGATATAGAGTGTGGCATCATGAATTAGGTAGACTGATGTCAGTCAAATGTATGTTTTTTCATGATAGCGAGATTGAAGAATTTGAGTTAAACGATGCTTTAATGAATGATTATATTACAGCTTATCCTGATGAAATCGTACTAATGCAATCAACAGGACTCAAAGATAAGAATGATAAGGAAATCTTTGAGGGGGATATTTTAGCATGTGAAACTGATAATGAAGTGATAAATTTGAATGTATTTTGGGATGAAGAGCATGCTTTATTTATGTTCGAGTCGAAAAAATATAACGAACAGGAACCTTTAGCTGAATTAGTTGAAAATAACACATATCCGTTTGAAATCATCGGCAACATCTACGAAAACCCAGATCTTTTGGAGGATAAATAATGAACCCAGAAATAATTGACAATATAAACAAACCAAACCACTACATAGGGACTTATGGTCTAGAAGTGAAGGATGTTACGAGAAATTTCATCAAAGGTAAGGCGGAAATGGAAGCGCATCGTTGGTGCAGCGCTGTCGAATATTTACTTCGTTACAAAGAGAAGAACGGTCTTGAAGACCTGAAGAAAGCCAGAAAGAATCTTGACTGGCTTATCGAGGAGATGGAGCATGAGAATTAAAACATCAATGGGAACAATCATCAATGTTGACAAGATAAAGCGCAGTATCACAGTTGAGGGAGTTGAATTGAGCTCAGATTGTCGTGCGCTGACTTCTAAACACAAAGATGGTACAGGTACAATAACACTAGTTTTTGATGGAAAAATTATTTGAAAGTGTGATCACGAATAAAGAATAAAATAAAAAAGCCAAGACACTCTCTGTCTCAGCTATAATCTCAATAATATTATTATATCACAAAGGAGATAGAGAGTGAACAAGGCTAAAGAGCTATTGAAAGAATTACAAGACCTTGACATGGACATCCAAAGCCGTATAGATGAAATCAATGAGCTCGAGGCAGGTTTGCTCTCAAGTCCTAAGTGGTCAGGTGTCAAAGTCCAAGGTGGACAGACTAGAAAAGTTGATGATGTCTATACTCAGCTGGTAGTGATGAAAGAGGCTATAGAGCAGGATACTAAAGAGGTTATTAACAGAAAACTTGAATTAGGTCGAATGATCAATAAGTTAACAAATCCGAAGCATCGGACAATTTTGAGAATGACATATATTACTAAAACGTATATTGAGGATATTTGTGATAAGTTATCAATCAGCAAGAGCTCGTATTACAGCATGCGTAAGGTTGCTATTGAAGAGCTGGAGGTAATTTTGGAATAATTTGGAATTTCTTGAGTTATCTTGAGAATATCTTGAGAATATATGTTAATCAAAATAATCTTGATGTGCACTGTAATGATAATCTGTTAGAATGGTAGTGTCAAGAATTGAAAAGAGAGGTCTCAGAATTTGGTAGATGGTTACCTGAAATCAGGGTGTCGTAAAGGCGTTGAGGGTTCGAGTCCCTCCCTCTATTTCGTTCATTGACGTCTCCTTTATATTTTTCATTTTATTTCCGAGGTTTCGGCCTCGTTTTGGCGATGACAGGCGTAAAGTGATTTTCTCTCCAATGTATTTTCAAACTTTTCGGTTCGATTCCGGGCATCGCCGTTAAAGACTACAAAAAATAAAAAAAGGAAAACTTTCAAAATGATTACTAATTAACACGCAAGGTAGTAGTCGTCTTGCAGTTGGAACGTAGCTCAGTTGGTGGAGCGATATGACTATAAAGGGTCTGAAACGTAGGCAGGTTCGAATCCTGCCGTTCCAATTTTTACAGAATTGGCTGTAAAAAACAAAGTCAAAGACTATATAACCCGAGAAACGCATATCTTTTGGATGTGTGTTTTTTGGTTTCTTGAGGAGGGAAACAGTGAAGATTGTTGATAAGCCGATTGAATGGCTAAGACCTTACGAAAATAACCCTAGGAACAATGAACAAGCAGTTGAAGCAGTAGCTAATTCTATAAAGGAATTTGGTTTTAAGGTTCCGATTGTCGCAACGATAGATGGAGAAATCGTAAACGGACACACAAGGTTTAAGGCAGCTAAGTTTTTAAAGTTAAAAAACTGTACCAGTTCTTATTGCAGATGATTTGACAGAGGAACAGATTAAGGCATTTAGACTTGCTGATAATAAGACAGGGGAGCTTGCTGATTGGGATGTTGAACTACTTTATAGCGAATTAGATGAACTTACTGGTTTTGATATGACGATGTTTGGGTTCGAAGATATTGACTTTTCTTTAGATGATTTTGAAGAAGATGAAAAAGAGACGGGAGAAGAAGCCGATATCGATTCCGAAGAGAAGCCGAAAGTAGAATATGGAGATATTTTTCAGCTAGGACGACACCGTTTGATGTGTGGTGATAGCACATCTGCTGAAGATATGGCACGGTTAATTGATGGTGCGGTGATAGATTTATATGTTACAGACCCGCCATACAACGTGGCCTATCAAGGAGGAACTGATGAAGCAATGACAATCATGAACGATAGCATGGATGATGTTAGTTTTAGACAGTTTCTAAGAGATGCGTTTGCGGTTGCAAACAACCACTTGAAACCAGGAGGGGCGTTCTATATCTGGCATGCAGATTCAGAAGGTTTAAATTTTAGAGCTGCAGTAAAAGAGACAGGTTGGTTACTGAAACAGTCTATTATCTGGGTCAAGAATGCTATTGTGTTAGGTCGTCAGGACTATCAATGGAAGCATGAGCCTTGCCTATACGGTTGGAAAGACGGAGCGAGTCACTATTTTGTGGACAATCGCTCACTAGCTACTGTCATTGAAGAAGATGAAGAAAATCTAAAAGAAATGACAAAAAGCGAATTGATTTCTTACATCAAGACCATGCAGGATACATCTCCGACGACTGTCTTTTACGAGGATAAACCTGTTAGAAACGATATCCATCCGACGATGAAGCCTTTGAAGTTGATTGCTAGATGTGTTTTGAATTCCAGTAAAAAAGGTGACAAGATACTAGATAGCTTTAATGGTGGAGGTTCTACATTAATGGTCTGTGAACGCTCTGAAAGAATTGGTTATGCAATGGAATTAGATCCTGTGTATGTAGAGCGGACCATTAAACGTTGGGAAGAAGAGACAGGACTAACCGCTGAAAAAGTAAGTTAAATTTATTTTTTTGATAAGGAAGTGAGGCGATGGCTAATGAGCAAAATTTGATAAAAAATTCAGAACGAACTCCGAGCGAACGCCGAGAAAATGCAAAAAAAGCAGGAGTGGCTTTGAACTGCACCCCAAAAGTTAGACAGAAAAAATCTAACTTTTGGGGTGTTTTATTATGAAATTGAGTTATGAAGATAAAGTTCAGATCTATGAACTTAGAAAACAAGGATATAGCTTAGAGAAGCTTTCAAATAAATTTGAGATAAACAATTCTAATCTTAGGTACATGATTAAATTGATTGATCGTTACGGAATAGAGTTCGTCAAAAAAGGGAAAAATCGTTACTATTCTCCTCATTTAAAACAAGAAATGATTAATAAAGTCTTACATGAAAACTGGTCTCAAGATAGAGTTTCTCTCAAATATGCTCTCCCAAATCGTGGTATGCTTCCAAATTGGCTAGCACAATATAAGAAAAACGGGTATACTATTGTTGAGAAAACAAGAGGGAGACCAACTAAAATGGGACGTAAACGGAAGAAAACCTGGGAAGAAATGACAGAACTAGAGCGACTCCAAGAGGAGAATGAACGCTTACGGACTGAGGTGGCCTACCTAAAAAAGTTAAAAGAGCTGGAAGACAGGGACGAAGCCTTAGAGCGAGAAAGGCAGAGACAATTAGAGAAATGGCTTCAGGAGGATTTCGACTAGATTTACTTCTTGAAACAGCACGTTTAGCTCGCTCAACTTACTATTATCAGTTGAAACAACTGGATGGGCTTGATAAAGATAAAGAGCTTAAAACCGAAATTCAGGCCATTTATAATGACCATAAAGGAAATTATGGCTATCGTAGAGTTACTCTTGAATTGAGGAATCGTGGTCATATAGTAAACCATAAGAAGGTCCAACGTCTGATGAAAGTCCTTGGTTTAACAGCTCGAATTCGCCGGAAACGAAAGTATTCTTCCTACCAAGGAGAGATTGGTAAGAAAGCAGAGAATCTCATTCAACGTCAGTTTGAAGCATCAAGGCCAATGGAAAAGTGCTATACGGATGTGACAGAGTTTGCCATTCCAAATAGCACACAGAAACTCTATTTATCGCCAGTTTTAGATGGATTTAATAGCGAAATTATCGCCTATAATCTTTCAACTTCACCAAACTTAGAACAAGTGAAAGCTATGTTAAACCAGGCCTTTACAGAGAAACACTACGAGCATACGATTCTCCATAGCGATCAAGGCTGGCAATACCAACACGATTTTTATCATCGGTTCCTAGAGAGTAAGGGAATTCAAGCATCCATGTCACGCAAGGGCAACAGCCCAGACAATGGCATGATGGAGTCCTTCTTTGGCATTTTGAAATCTGAAATGTTTTATGGTTATGAGAAGCACTTTAGGTCTTTAGAAGACCTTGAACAAGCTATTGTGGACTACATTGATTACTACAACAACAAACGAATTAAAGTCAAACTAAAAGGACTTAGCCCTGTGCAATACAGAACTAAATCCTTTCAATAATTATTTGTCCAACTTTTGGGGGTCAGTACACTTCTGGTAAAGCTAGAAGAAAAAAAGCGAACCTTAAAAAGGCTTTTGAGACAATCCTGCAAGCAGATGTAGCAAGTCCAAGCGTTAAGAAGCAACTTGAAGATATGGGTTTTGATACGACTAATGAAATGGCTTTAGCAATGGTTATGATGCAGAAAGCCATGAAAGGTAACGTTAGAGCGTTTGAACAAATCAGCAAGCTGACTACGACAGATGCAAAAGATTCTCTTGATAAGAAAGAGCAAAGAGAACGTATTGAAGCGCTCAAGCTAGAAAATGAGAAACGCAGAAAACAAATAGGAACATCAGAGGTTGACGTTAAAGACGATGACTTTATTAAATCTCTAGAAGGGGTGGTTGAAGAAACTTGGCTAGATTAAGAATGCAAACCAATACCTTCAAATTTCAACCCTTTAGCAAAAAGCAGAAGAAAGTGCTAACTTGGTGGCTTTGGAACTCTCCAGTTCATGAGTCAGAAGGCATTATCGCTGATGGTGCTATCCGTTCTGGTAAGACTGTTTCTATGAGCTTAGCGTTTGTTATTTGGGCGATGACATCATTCAACCATCAAAACTTTGCGATGTGTGGTAAGACAATCGGCTCTTTCAATCGTAACGTCCTGAAGTTATTATTGGTTATGATACAGTCAAGAGGTTTTAGCTACGTCTATCATCGGACGGATAACCTGATAGAAATCTCAAAAGGCGATGTGTCGAATGATTTCTATATTTTTGGTGGTAAGGACGAGAGTTCACAGGATCTTATACAAGGTTTGACGCTGGCAGGTATTTTCTTCGATGAAGTAGCGCTTATGCCTGAGTCGTTTGTTAATCAAGGTACAGGGCGGTGCTCTGTTACAGGTTCCA
The DNA here is from genome assembly GCF_048843365.1 of Streptococcus sp. K0074. Taxonomy (GTDB): domain Bacteria; phylum Bacillota; class Bacilli; order Lactobacillales; family Streptococcaceae; genus Streptococcus; species Streptococcus mitis_BM. The sequence continues at coordinate 1,406,106 of NZ_CP184836.1, read as the reverse complement.
AGTGGTGGTTCAACTGCAACCCAGACGGGCCTTATCATTGGTTTAAAGTCAACTGGATAGACAAAGCGGAAACAAAGAACATGCTTTATCTGCATTTTGACATGGACGATAACCTTTCTCTTTCAGAGAACATCAAGAAGCGTTATAGAAGTCAATATCAAGGTGTTTTCTATCAGCGCTACATTCAAGGTCTTTGGACGGTGGCAGAAGGCATTGTCTACGATATGTTCAGCAAGGATAAGCATGTTGTATCAACCTTGCCAGAAATGAGCAAGCTGGGCAAATATGTTTCGGTCGATTACGGTACGCAGAATGCGACCGTTTTTCTTTTGTGGGAAAAAGATATCAATGGCAAGTATTACTTGACAAGGGAATACTATTACTCAGGTCGTGACGAGAACGTACAGAAAACCAATGCTGAGTACGCTGATGATCTAACTGCTTGGCTGGGAGATACAAACATCGAACGTATTATTATTGACCCGTCTGCTGCTTCATTCATTGCTGAATTGAAGAAGCGAGGATATAGAATCAAAAAAGCTAGAAATAATGTCCTTGAAGGCATTCGTTTTGTCGGCTCTATGCTCGGTCAAGAAAAAATAGCAGTGCATGAGAGTTGTGTGAATACGCTGAAAGAGTTTCACGCTTATGTCTGGGACGAGAAAGCCTCAGCAAATGGCGAGGACAAACCTATCAAGCAATTTGACCACGCTATGGATGCCCTGCGTTATTTCTGCTACACAGTATTATTCAAGTCAGGAGGTATGACTGTTTGGAAATAGAAGTAATCAAAAAGATAATCTCGTCGCAGATGGTTAAACACGGAAAGTTTGTCTCACAAGCAGCTGAAGCTGAGAAATACTATCGTAACGAGAATGATATTAAACGAAAGCGTAAGCCTGCAGATAAAAAAGGCGCTGAGAACGAAGCGAAAGCAGAAGATAACGCCTTTCGTAATGCTGATAACCGTATTAGTCACAACTGGCACCAGTTATTGCTTGACCAGAAAAAGGCTTATGCGTTGACCTATCCGCCTACATTCGACGTAGATGATAAAAGTGTTAATGATAAGATTGTAGACGTCTTAGGAGACGATTATGAACGTATCAGCAAGCAGCTTTGTGTGAATGCAGGAAATGCTGGTATTGCTTGGCTTCACGTTTGGAAAGATGCTAGTGATAACTCATTTAGATATGCTTGCGTGGACTCAAAAGAAGTGATACCAATCTATTCAAAGTCTTTGGATAAGAAGTTGATTGGGGTACTGCGAGTTTACTCTAGCATAGATGAAACAGACGGTAAGAATTATACTGTTTACGAATATTGGAACGATAAAGAGTGTTCTTTCTATCGTCATGAAAAAGAAAAGCCACTGGAAGAATTAGAGCCATTCCAAGCAATCTCTTTGATTGATACTATGAATGGAGACCGATCTAGTGACAATAGTTTCGAGCATGATTTTGGCCTTGTTCCTTTTATTCCGTTTAAAAACAATGAAATCGAGACCAATGACTTGAAGCCAATCAAAGACCTAGTTGATGTTTACGACAAGGTCTTTAGTGGATTTGTCAATGATACAGACGATGTTCAAGAGGTTATCTTTGTTCTTACAAACTACGGTGGACAGGACAAGCAAGAGTTTCTTGAAGATTTGAAACGCTATAAGATGATTAAGATGGACAACGACGGCATGGGAGACCAATCAGGAGTTACAACCATTGCTATTGATATTCCAACTGAAGCCAGAAATCTGATTTTAGAGCGGACTAAGAAACAAATCTTTATTAGTGGCCAAGGGGTTAACCCTGAAACAGATAAACTAGGGAACAGTTCAGGCGTTGCTTTGAAGTTCCTTTACTCTCTTTTAGAGTTAAAAGCCGGGAATATGGAAACTCAGTTCAGAAGTGGATATGCCACACTTGTTAAGATGATTTTGAGACATCTAGGACTGTCTGACAAGCTCAAAATCAAGCAAACATGGACACGGAACTCAATCAATAACGATACAGAAATGGCTCAAGTAGTTTCTACTCTTGCAACTATCACATCAAGAGAAAACGTAGCTAAATCGAATCCAATTGTAGAAGATTGGCAGGATGAACTACGCTTGCAGAAAGCTGACCAAGAGGAACAATCTGAAAAACTCTACGACATGGAAGAGGTAGAGCATGAGTCGGAAACTGAATAAAGAAGAGAAGATTGCTTTCATCGAATCTCTCGATGACCTCAACCGAGAAGAGAAAGACAGATTGCTATATGAGCTGGCTCAGATTGACGACCTCAGCGAGATAATAGACTACATCGATAATTTATACCGCAGAACACTAAAACGCATTACAGGGCGTTTAGAGGCGTTTGAGAGGGTATCTAAAAATCGTAGCGACTCATTACCATTTTATCTGTTATCCCTGACTAAGGCTGACCAATTAAAAACTAAGCAAGAGATTGCTAGCTTTGTTAAGAAACATCCTGATTTAACAGAGTGGTCAAGGTCAATAAAGGTCAAAACAAATGCAGATGCCTTGTTTGCTGGCGTTGAGATGGATATCGCTGAAATGACTGGCAAAATCAACAAGCGAATAGAAACACATCTCAAACAAACCTACCAAGAAACTTACTTAAATCGTGCTTACAACTACCATAAGCAGACCAAAAGAGAACCGAATTTCAAGCCTGAGCGTCTAGAAGAAGAGTATCTTCAAAAGGCAATCAACGAAAACTTCAAAGGCAAGCGGTTCTCTGAGCGTGTTTGGGGTAGCAATATGGACGAACTGGTTAGTAGAGTAGAGTCGCTTGTAACCAACGATTTAAACCGAGGCTATCCGATAGACCAGTCCAGTAAACTTCTAGCAATTGAGTTTGAACGTGCTCGTAATCGTGCAGTGACTGTTTTGCAGACGGAAACGAACGGTATTCAGGCTCAGGCAACGCTGGATGAATATCAGGACGATAATATCAAGAAGTACAGATATCTGGCGACCTTAGAGGTTCACACATGCCCTATTTGTGGCGAGTTAGACGGTAAGGTATTTCTTGTTAAGGATTCAGAAAAGGGTGTGAATTATCCTACTATGCACCCTCATTGTCGATGTACGACGGTTCCTGCCTTAGAAAAAGGTGGGAAACGCTATGCAAGAGATATTGAAACAGGAAAAGGCTATGAGGTTGAAAGTGGTCAGACCTTCAAGGATTGGCGAAAGCAGCAGCTTGATAAGTATGGTCAGACTGCTATCAAAGACAAGCTACAAGCTGAACGATTGGAAAAGGACAGAGTACGCAGAACCAAGGAGCAGTTCATAGCTTATAGACAGGTTTTAGGTTCTCAAAATATGCCCAAAACATTTGCAGGCTTCTATGATTTGAAGTATAATGATGTTGAGGGATACAAGGAACTAAAAGACCGCATCAGATGGACAAAGTCCAAGTTTCCTACTGAGAAATCTTTTGATGGTCATTATAAAAAACATAGAGTCGAGTTCGGAGATATCACAAAAGAGGATTATCTTCATATCGGACAGAATTTGTTGTCTAAGACGATAAACGAGAATATACTCGGTTACGATACAGAAATGCGTAGAGTGCGATATGATTTAGAAAATAATATATATGTTTTAGGCGATAATCGTAGTAAACGTATTACAACAATATTGAAACCGAAAAAAGGAGTTGATTATTATGAGCAAGACTGGGAAAGAGAATTTAATGATCATTGATGGTCGCGAATATGTACATTGTCCAGTATGTGGAACTGTTACAGCAGTGTATGACATCTGTGACGTCTGTCAGTGGCAAAATACAGGAGAAACTAATATAGATGGCGGTCCTAATGAAATGACACTTGCGGAGGCTAAAGAAGCTTACGCAAAAGGCTTACCAATTAGATAAATAAGCACCTAGAGAAATCTAAGTGCTTTTTCTTATGCTTAGAAAGGAGCAAGAAATGAAATACCGTAAAAAACCAGTAGTGATTGAGGCCGTGCAGTTTTTAGATACAGAAGAAGCTATAGATGAGCTATGCGATTTTGGACTAGACCCAGTACGGATTGACTACGCTGATTCAAGCAATCCTCTTTTAAAAATCGAAACGCTTGAAGGGATGATGATTGCGACTGAAGGGGATTACATTATTAAAGGAGTTCAGGGCGAGTTTTATCCATGCAAACCTGACATTTTTAAAGAAACATACGAAAAAGTAGAGGAGTAAAGACATGTTTATATGGGATTGGGTATCAATTTTATTTGGTTGGATTATATTTTTTGCATTAATTTCGTTCGTAATAATTAAATTATTTGAAGTCATTTCAACTCTAAAAGTCGGAATTGAATGCAAAAAGAAACTGAAACAATTGAAAAACAAATAAATTAACCGCATCGAAATCGAGGCGGTTTTCTTATGCCCTGAGCATGGCGTTAAAAGGTTCAACTATTGGACAAGTCCGTAGTCCTAACAAAAGCGGAGCGACTGGTGATGGAGAACACCTAAAAAGCCTAGCGTAGAGGAAAGGATTTTCAAAATGAAAAAAGAACAACTGGCAAACATCGGCTTAACTGAAGACCAAATTTCTCAAGTCTTCGCTTTGCATGGTGCGGATATCCAAAAGTTAAAGGATGATGTGGCAAGTAAAGATAGCGAATTGGAGAGCGTGCGTGGACAGCTGACACAACGTGACCAAGACTTGAATGATTTGAAGAAAAAAGGCGCAGATGTTGAAGATATTCAGCAAAAGCTAGCAGACTTACAAGCTAAGTACAAACAAGATACAGAAGCACTTGAGACGAAACTCGCAGATGAGAATAAATCTCGCTTAATCGATGCTGAATTAACAAAAGCTGGCGTTCGAGACGCAGAAATTTTCGAGAAAATCTTAAACAAAGACGAAATCTCTGTAAAAGATGGCAAATTGATTGGCTTGACTGAGCAAATCGAAGCTCAGCGTGCTAAGAGTCCATATCTCTTTAACGGGGAGAAACAAGCCCAATATACGCCAAACCAAGGCGATGGGCAAGGTGCTAATTTAGGGGATTGGGACACTGCTATGAGCAATCCTAACTTCAACCTAACTCAATTTTTAGAACAACAAGGAGAAAATAACTAATGGCTAATGAACTTACAAAAATTCTAGACGCGATTACACCTCAACGGTACAATGCATACATGCAACAGTACACGGCTGCTAAATCTGCTTTCGTTCAAAGTGGTATTGCAGTATCAGACGAGCGTGTCTCTGAAAACATTACATCTGGTGGTCTTTTGGTCAACATGCCGTTTTGGAATGACCTTACTGGAGATTCTGAGGTTCTAGGCAATGGCGACAAAGCGCTAGAAACTGGAAAAATCACTGCTGGAGCAGACATCGCCTGCGTTCTTTACCGTGGACGTGGTTGGGCTGCTAACGAATTGACTGGTATTGTAGCCGGTTCTGACCCAGTCCGTGCTATCTTGAACCGTATCGGTGCTTACTGGTTGCGTGAAGACCAAAAAGTCTTGATTGCTACCTTGAATGGTATCTTTGCTACTGGAACTGGTGGAGAGAAAGGTGCGCTTGAAGAAACTCACGTATCAGACCAATCCAAAGCATCTACTGGTATCGATGCAGCTATGGTGCTTGACGCTAAACAATTGCTTGGAGATTCTGCTGATCAAGTTACTGCTATTGCTATGCACTCTGCGGTTTACACTAAACTACAAAAAGACAACTTGATTCAATACATCCAGCCAACAACTGCGACAATCAACATTCCGACTTACCTTGGTTACCGTGTCATTATCGATGATGGTATTGCACCAACAGGAGATATCTATACTTCATATCTTTTCCGTACTGGTTCAATCGGTCTTAACACAGGAAATCCATCAGGATTGACTACGTTTGAAACTTCTCGTGAAGCAGCTAAAGGTAACGACATGATTTACACTCGTCGTGCCCTTGTTATGCACCCATACGGTGTAAAATGGACTGGCGCAGAAGTGGATGCTGGAAACATCACTCCATCAAACGCTGACTTGGCTAAATTCAAGAACTGGAAACGTGTTTATGAGCCTAAGAACATCGGTATTATCGCTTTGAAACACAAAATTGGCAAATAGATTGGGTAACAGAATATGATTCAAGAATTGAAACAAGACAACACAATGTACTTGATCTCATGCGTTCGGAAAATGCGTCAGGATAATTATTTCAATGACATGGAAGTTCTCCACTACGCTTTGACCCAAGCAGAAAACGAGATTTTGAATTATATTCACCAAGACAATGTGCCTGGACGTTTAGAGAACGTATGGATAGACATGACCAACGACTTACTGGACAAGGTCAAGGAGCAAAGTGTGCTTGCTGAAAAAGCTGCTGCAGATGACTTTTCGGTTAAGAGTATCAAAATGGGTGATACGACAATCGAAAAGGTTAGTCCTTATGAAATGATTCAACGAATGAAACAAGTGCCGTCATCACTTGAGCGCTACAAGCGTCAGTTGAATCGTTTTAGGAAGCTACTATGACCGAATATGCTAAGACAGTCTTTGATTGCTTGTATGACTGTAAAATGACGGTTAAAGGTTATACAGAGCAAGAGATAGATGGTTTGACCAGTATGTCAGAAAGCGTGCTATTAGAGGACATTCCTTGCAGGATTTCACAAATGAGCAATAGTTCAACGAACGGGAGCGACTATCAAGCTAACGGCTATGATATGAAACTCTTTTGCTCTGTTGTATACGATATTCCTGCAGGTTGCAAGATTGAGGTGACTGATAGAAATGGGCACGTTAAAGTGTTTACACGTTCTAATGTGCCTATTGGTCAGTATTGGTCACATCAAGAAATTGCTATAAAGCTAGAGGGCAAGTCATGAGTGGCAGTTTTGATTATCGTAGTTTCGCTAAGTTCGCTAATAACTTCAACAGGAATGTGAATCATGCGAAAGTAGACCGATTTATGAGACAAACCTTGAATTACGAAGGTACAGAATTGAAATCTAAAGTGAAAGAGAGAACACCCGTCGGTGTTTATACGGATCATTGGGTGGAGTTCACAACCAAAGATGGCAAACACGTCAAATTTTGGGCAAGTGCTCATGGTAAACAAGGCGGAACCTTGCAAAAAAGCTGGTCTAAAAGCCGTATTGAGGTATCTGGGCGGACTTATAAGCAGAAAGTTTATAACAAGGTCTACTATGGCCCACACGTTGAGTACGGGCATAAGACGGTTAATGGTGGCTTTGTTCCAGGGCAATTTTTCCTTCATAAAACGGTTGAAGATACTAAAAGCGATATGGAAAATCGTGTCCGTGATAAGTATGATGGCTTTATGAGAAAGGTAGTGTTAGGAAATGGCAAATAAAGGCTTTCGGTTAGTCGAGGAGTTAGTTAGCCACATCAAGGGGTTATATCCTGACATCAGGATTTATCTGGATGAAGTAGAGCAAGGCTTTAAAGAGCCTTGTTTTTTTATCCATGTGGTTGATACTAAGTACACTCCAGAGGCCAATAAATATGTGAAAGTACGTTCTAAAGTGGATTTGTCTTATTTTCCTCCAAAGAAAAAGCGTAGCGAGTGTTTAGCAATGCAGGAAGAGTTGAGTTATAAACTCTTGCACTTACCGACGATTCATTTATTTGACCGTCAGTATGAAGTGGTTGACAATGTTCTGCATTGCATTTTTAACGCAAGCACACGCTTGAAGTTAGAAGAGGAAGATATCAAACAACGTGAATTGAAAGTGAAAGAAGAGGTAAAAGATGGATAATGTAGACGGAATTGTGTTCCCTACTGCGGACATTTTGGAAAGTAGCGCTTTTACCAACGGAGAAAAAGACATCTTGGGAGCTATTTTAGATCCAGAAGAGTCTTATAGTTTGGAAGAAGCAAGAGCAAAACTAGAATACGAACTAGGAAGGAAGATTAACTAATGGCAGGTGGAATTTGGAAACGCCAAAATAAAGTAAGACCAGGTGCTTACATCAACGTCAAATCAAAAGACATCGCAATGACTCGCCTTGGTGGTGATGGTGTCGTAACAGTACCATTAGCACTTAGCTTCGGTGAATCAAAGAAATTGATGAAAATCCGACGTGGTGAGGACCTATTTAAAAAACTAGGCTATGAACAAGAAAGCCCACAGCTTTTGTTGCTGAACGAGGCATTCAAATGTGTTAGTGAAGTCTTGCTTTATCGTCTAAATACAGGCGAGAAGGCAAACGTAAGCCTTTCAGACAACGTAACGGCTCAAGCCAAATATAGCGGTGTCCGTGGGAATGACATCACAGTAACGGTCAAAACAAACGTAGACGACCCAAGTTCATTTGATGTTGTCACATTCCTTGATACTGTTGTTATGGACTCACAAACTGTAAAAGTCTTGGCTGACTTGAAAAACAATGATCTAGTTGAGTTTTCAGGTACAGGCGAATTGCAAGCGGTAGCTGGTGCTAAATTGACTGGCGGTACTGACGGTACAGTCTCAACTCAAGACTACTCAGAATACTTCAAGGCGCTTGAAACAGTTGAATTTAACTATATGGCCTTGCCAGTAGAAGACGCTTCTATCAAGAAGGCAGCTATCAACTTCATCAAACGTATGCGTGAAGATGAAGGACTAGGCGCTCAATTGGTTGTGGCGGACTCTGACGCAGACAGTGAAGCAGTAATCAACGTTAAAAATGGTGTTATCTTGTCTGATAAGACAGTTATTGACAAGACGAAAGCGACTGTCTGGGTTGCAGCAGCAAGCGCAAATGCTGGCGTTGAGAAATCATTGACTTATGAGAAGTACGAAGACTCTGTTGATGTTGTGGGTCGTTTGAGCCATACAGAAACAGAAGATGCTCTTTTGAAGGGCCAATTCGTCTTTACTGCTCGTCGTGGTCGTGCAGTAGTTGAACAAGATATCAACTCACACGTCAGCTTCACGATTGAAAAGAACCAAGACTTCCGTAAGAACCGTATCTTGCGCACCTTGGATGATATCGTGAACGATACTCGTTATGCTTTCTCTGAGTATTTCCTTGGTAAAGTAAGCAATAACGAAGATGGACGTCAAGCGTTCAAAGCGAACCGTATTCGCTACTTCAAAGACCTTGAAGCTCGTGGTGCTATTGAAGACTTCAAAGTGGAAGACATCGAAGTACTACGTGGTGAGTTGAAAGAGTCTGTAGTGGTTAACGTTAAAGTGAAACCAGTAGACAGCATGGAAAAACTGTACATGACAGTTACAGTAGAGTAGGAAAGGAGATAGTATGGCTTTTTTAAAAGGTCGTGACGTAATCAGCGGTCAGGAAGGTACCGCTTTTATTCATATCGACGGAAGAAATGAGTTCATGTTCTATATCAAGGAACTTGAAGCGACGGTTAAGAAAAACAAAGAAGAAGTCCGCACCCTTAACAAACGTGGTACGCAGGTCAAAGCGACTGGTTTCAAGGGAGAGGGTAAGATGACCATCTACGGTGTCACTTCAACATTCAAGGAAATGATGTTGGACTACATGAAGAATGGTCGTGATACATTCTTTGATATCCAAGTGACCAATGACGATGCGACAAGTTCAATCGGTCGCCAAACAACTATCTTGCGTGAATGTAACCTTGATGAAGTTGTGATGGGTCAATTAAAGGTTGAGGAAGATTTCTTGGAAGAAGAAGTCAACTTTACTTTTGAAGATGTGGATATCTTGGAAAAATTTAATGCGCCTAAATTAGGTTAGAAAGAGGACAGATAAATGGCAATTTCAGACTTTTTACTAGAAAACGTTCAGCAGGAAGAAACAAAGGAAGTACACCTTAAGCGTTTCAAATCTCCTTTCGTCATTCGTAGTATTGACGAAAGCCTAAACGATACGTTGAAGAAACGTGCAACAATCAAGAAGAAAAACCGTCAAGGTGTGACTATTCCTGAGTTTAACAATGAAAGATACGTTGATTCATTGATGGTAGCCTGCGTTGTTACCCCAGACTTAAAAGACGCTCAACTACAAGAGTCTTATCATACAGTCGGAGATGAAGCTACAACCTTGAAAACTATGTTGAAGATTGGGGAATATAATCGACTTATGCAAGAAATCCAGTCGCTTAACGGCTTTGACGAAGATATCAATGATCTTGTTGAAGAAGCAAAAAACGACTAGAGGACGGGGACGCAGAGTTGAATTATGCTTACTACTGTTTGCATCAATTCAACTGGACTCCGTCCTTTTTGGATAGCTTATCTAAACGTGAAAAAGCCTTGATTTTTGCCTTTGTCGATATCCGAGTAGAGAAAGAAGAAAAGGAACACAAAGAGATGGAAAGAAAAAGCAGAGGAAGGAAGAGACGGTAGAAGATGACTACATTAATGCAGACGCTAGCGCTTAGAGATAATTTCTCAAGCCCTTTAAATCGAATTAATAACACAATCAACAGGACTATTGCTAAGTTCGGCGAGTTGGATAGACGTGTTAAGAGGATGACGCAGACTGCAACGATTAAAGTCAAAGCAGATATGCCTAAGAATTTAACTGCGCCTAAAGCCACTAGCCCTGTAGCGCCTAAAATGGCGGCACCTGTCACTCCTAAACTTCCTTCAACTGGGCCACTTGTTGGCGGCTTAGGTGTTGCTACATCCATGCTTGGTCGAATGACCTCTATTTCTCGTGCTTTGAATTTCATGGTTGCTATTCAAGCCTTGAGGCAAATGGCTAATTTAATGAGTGGTCTGATTAAGTCAGGAGATGATTATATTCAGACTATGGCAAGGCTTAAGACAATAGAAGATGGCACTAAGACAGGTCAAGAATTACAAGATAGTATCATGGCAGCAGCGCAACGCTCAAGGACTGGTTTCGGTATCATGGCAGACTCTGTGGCTAAACTACGCTCACAAGCTGGGGAAGCCTTTAAAAGCAACGATGAAGCTATTGCATTCGCTGAACAGTTGAATAAGCTGTATAAAATCGGTGGTGCAAGTTTAGAACAACAAAAAGCAGGGACGCTTCAAATCACACAGGCCCTTGCTTCAGGGGTTCTTCGTGGTGATGAGTTTAACTCTATGATGGAAAATGCTCCACTTGTTGCCCAAAAACTAGCTAGACACCTTGGCGTCAGCGTTGGCCAATTGAGAGGAATGGCTAAAGATGGCCAATTAACAGGAGATATCCTTAAGAGTGCCTTGCTTGGTTCAGCAGTTGAAACAAACGCTGAATTTGCAAAAATGCCAATGACCTTTGCTGATATGATGACTCAGGTTGGCAACGTAGCTTCATACGCATTTCAGCCTTTAATTCAAGCATGGCAAGAGTTTATAAATAGTACCGCTGGACAAAACTTCATGGCAGGTTTAGAAACTGCAATGTTTGCGATTGGCCAGATAGCATTATGGCTCTTTAATCTCTTTGTTGCAGGTTGGGACTGGGTGACAGAACACGCTAATTTTGTAATTACTGCTTTTGAACTTTTGGCTACAGTGGGTGTCATTGCAGGTTTGGCAGTTGCAGCTGCATGGGCAATAGCTAACTGGCAAATACTCTTAATCATCGCAATTGTTATTGCAATTGCGGGCGCTTTGAGTGAGTTGGGTATTTCTTTTGTAGATGTTGCAGCTACCATTATTAGTATGTTCGTGTATATAGGAGAAACAGTATACAATGTCATACTATTCATCATCAACTTGTTTATATTCTTAGGCTCTGTGATTATCAATGTCTTTACATGGCTTTATAATGCAGGGATAGAAGTATCGGATGCAATTGGAAATACATTTCTAGCAGTAGTTTGGGCGATTAAGAAAGCATTTTATGATTTTGCTAAAGGAACGTTGGATGGTTTCGCTAGAATCGCAGATGGCGCAGCTAACGTTGCTACATCTATAGGTAATGCTTTTATAGCTGGTGCCAATAGGGCTATTAAGGCTATAAACTGGATTATTAGAGCAATAAATAAAATCCCCGGTGCTCCTAAAATAGGAGAGGTCGGTCAAATTGGTGCTATGTCATACAATGGAGGACTTGGCAACTCAATTCGAGGTCTAGCTGATGGTTTAGATCCTGGTCCTGTGCCTGTAAAAGCTTCTTTTGGTGGTATAAAAAGAGAAGGATTGGAACTTCATAACCCAACAGAAGGATTGAAGGATCCTATGATTGATTCTGTGGCAGCATACCAAGGGACAAAGAATTTCTTTAATGGTATCGGTGACGCTATGAAGGGATTTGGAGACAAAATGAAGAAACAAGACGAACTTGCTTCTAAATTTGACCAAATGAACCAAACACCAGCAGGAGCAGGTGCTCCGGAAGGTGGCGGTGGCAAAGGCCTTGGAGACAAGTTAGGTAAAGGCAAGAACATTGGTAACGTCGGTAAGATTGAAGATGAAGTCAAGCTGAAAGACGAAGATATCAAGATGATGCGTGATGTTGCAGAACGTAAGTACATCATTGATTACCAAGTTCTAACACCTCAAGTTAGTGTCAATTACGAGTCTAAAAATAGCGCTACTGAACAAGATATCAATGATCTAGTTGGCAAGATTGAAGAAAAGATTATCGGATTGGTCGATAGCGACCTAGGAATTGCGTAGGAGGTAACAAGAAATGGCGATTGGTATTTTCGTGGAGTACAAAGGTCAGGTCACACAACTTCCTGTCAATCCTGAAGAACTGAAAACAAAGAATAGCGCAAATAATGAGTCAACAACGAGTATTGCGCTAGGAGAAATAACCCAGATGAGTTTTCCAAAACTCTCTGAGGTTACTTTCACTTCATTCTTCCCTAGAGACACTTTTCGCTCTTATGTCCTGAATAAATCAGGGACGCCTGAAACCTATGTCCGACTCTTAAAGAAAATCATGGACGGGAAAGAACCTTGTCGCTTGATTATCTCTGGCGTGGGTATCAATATGCTTGCGACAGTTGAGAGTTTTGAGCAACAAAGAAAAGCTGGCATTCATGAGGATGTTTACTACGACATCACTTTCAAAGAGTACAAGATGGCCAAGGCTCGGTTTGTAAAAATCGAAAAGAAGGTATCAGAGGAGAAGAAAGCTAGTCAGCCTCAGAAAGAACAAGCTCCCTCAACTAAGAAAGAAGTGACTATCGGTGCAAAGGTGCTCGTCAATGGGCAGCTGCATAGAGATAGCTACGGAGAAGGGCCTGGTCAAACTGAGTCAAACGCAACTAGGCTTGTCAATTATATCAATATGAAAGGGTCGCATCCTTATCACGTTACCATGCTGGATGGCGGTTGGCGTGGTTGGGTTACTGCTGATTCGGTGCAAGTCCTATGATGGAATTTCTGATTCAAGATGTGAATGACGGTAAAGTCTTTGATATCACTGAGTTGGTCGGAGGTGTCAAATGGGAAACTAGCATTGATTTTCAGCCGGGGAAACTTGAGTTTGATATGATTATAGACTCGCAGGTCGCTTGTAACTTTGGGGATGTTATTCGCTTCAAGGTGGATGATAAGGGCATTTTTTACGGCAAAGTTTTTAAGAAAAAGCGGAAATCAGCCAAGAAATGGTCGGTTACCGCTTATGACAGAATGAGGTATCTGAAAAACACTGACACAATAGTGTTTGAAGCCTCTAAGAGTCATGAAATCTTTAGTAAGATTTGCGAAATATCAGAACTTGAGTACAAAGTTGTTGATGAAGGTAACTGGACGTGTCCTGAGAAAATCGAGGATAAAAAAACTTATTTTGCGATGATCCAGAACGCTTTGGACTTAACTTTGATTCATGGCGGCATGTGGTACATCATCAGAGATAACTTCGGTACAGTCGAGCATATAGCATTAAATTCGCTGATTACTGATTTAGTGATTGGAGATGATAGCGTGGCTACAGACTTTGACTATGAAGGCTCTATCGATGATAGTTACAACTATGTGAAGCTGACTAAAGACAACAAGCAGAGTAAGAAGCGTGAAGTTTACGTCGTGAAAGACTCTAAGAATGTTGCTCTTTGGGGTAAGTTGCAGTACCACGAAAAAGTGGATGAAAAGATGAATGAGAGTCAGATTCAACAGAAGGCCGAACTCTTATTGAAAGCTAAAAATCATCCTAAAAAGATTTTTAAAGTCCCTTGTTTAGGACATCTTGGAATCAGTGCAGGCAACAGTGTTGTGTTGGATTTTGCTGATTTAGAGTCTGAAGGGATTAAGAAGAACAGTCTTGGCATCATCTCTAAATGTACCCACAAGTGGGATAAGGTGCATACAATGGATTTAGAATTGAGGACGCTAGAATAATGGCAGGAGAGTTATTAGCACGCCTTTTGGCGCAAGGAGTAGATGATGGGACAGACAGAACAGATATTGTTTTTGGCTCTGTCACATCTGTTTCTCCTCTGACAATCAAGGTTAATAATAAACTTGAAATCCCTGAGTCTTTTTTAGTTCTAAGTCCGATGGTTAAAGAACTACGCACTGGAGATACTGAAGGAGACAACAAGAGATGGATTGTTTTTCGTGATCTTGAAGCAGGAGACAAAGTCTTAATGATTAAAGCCCAGAACGGGCAATTATACTACGTTTTACAAAGGATGGAGTGAAGATGGTAGATATACGAAACATTGAAGAAGTTGTTTTGCCATCCTACACTTATCAAGTTAAAAATGGCAGAATACACGGATATATAGATGGATTAGAAGCCATGAGGCAAGCAGTTGAAAAGATTTTGCTTACAGAACGGTTTGAGTGGGTCATCTACTCTTCAAACTACGGAGTAGAATTAGAGCGTTTGATTGGAAAGCCTTATGATTTTGTAAAAGCTGACCTTGAGAGAACAATTTCTCAAGCCTTGTTAGTTGATACAAGAATTAAAAGTGTCCAAAATTTCTTCATCGAGCAACAAACCAAGGACAGCTTGCTTTGTGTCTTTGAAGTCCATACTATATCCGGTTTATTTAAAGTTGAAAAGGAGGTGACGCTGATTAATGATAGGTGATTTCTTAGAAAAATACACGTTTGATTATCTGATGAATGACGCTCTTTCTCGTGTCAATGAAAATATTGATACACGGGAAGGTTCTATCATCTATGACGCATTGGCGCCTGCTTGCTACGAGTTAGCTGGTTTTTATTTGCAGTTGAAAAATCTACTGCTAGATACATTTCCACAGACTGCTATTGGCCAATACCTAGACTACAAGGTTGAAGAGTTCGGCCTGCATCGTTATCCTTCAAAAAAAGCAGTACGCTTTGCGGAGTTTAAAAACGAGAGAAAAGAAGGTGTACAAATCGCTTTAGGTTCTCGTTTTGCGACAATTGACGATGCTGCACTCATCTACAAGGTAGTTCGAGCGACAGATGTAGCTGGT
Organism: Streptococcus sp. K0074; assembly: GCF_048843365.1. Taxonomy (GTDB): domain Bacteria; phylum Bacillota; class Bacilli; order Lactobacillales; family Streptococcaceae; genus Streptococcus; species Streptococcus mitis_BM. The sequence continues at coordinate 1,390,822 of NZ_CP184836.1, read as the reverse complement.
AAGTATGAAGTAGAGTGTGAGACAACTGGTGTTGTCGGAAATCGCTACTATGGCAATATCTTACCCTTAGAAAACTACAGGAACCTCGCTACTGCTGTGTTGGGGGAAATCGTTACATCTGGGCAAGATGAAGAAACTGACGATGAATTGCGGAAGCGTTTCTTGATTTACGTCAATGAGAAGCCTTTTGGTGGTAACTTCATCGAGTACGTTCAGCGTGTTCGTGAAATTGACGGTGTTGGTGCTGTTCAGGTTTACCCAGTGTGGAATGGCTCAGGAACGGTTAAAGTGGTTGTATTAGACAATGACTTGAACCTGGCATCTGCTGAGACAATCAAGAAGGTGCAAAACGTTCTGGATCCATTAGAATATACTGGAAAAGGCGTTGGACTTGCTCCTATTAACCATCGTGTGACGGTTACGACTGCGACACGCTTCCCAATTGATATTGAGTTTAAACTTGAGTTGATGACAGGATATCAGCTAAATCAAGTAAAAGAACTGGTAGACAAGGCTCTAGACCAGTATTTTTTAGACTTGAGAAAGAACTGGGCGCAATACTCAGATGTCAATACCTACAGTATGAAAATCTATCGCTCGCAGTTAATGGCCAGACTACTGACCATCAGCGGTGTTGCAAACGTTGATAAGATGAAATTGAATAACCGCGAAGCTGATTTAGCACTTGTTTTTACAGGACAATTACAACAATTGCCGTATAAAGGAACAGTGAGGACGGTTTAATGGTAAAAGAAGTAAACTTATCTGAATACGTTCCAGATTACTACGAGAGCGTCAAGGATATGAAAGAACTGGTTCGGGTTGAAAATGCTCTGTTTAAAGACGGTACTATCTCGTTAGAGCAGTTCATCAAGAATCAGTTCATTATGCTCTGCGATGTTCCTACGTTAACGAAATTTGAAGAAGTCTACGGTATTGTTGCTCACGCTGACGATACGTTGGAGTGGAGAAGAGAGCGTGTTTTGTTGCGGATCAATATGAGACCACCATTTTCATGGTGGTTTTTAATTCGCAAACTAGACGACCTTTTCGGGAAAGGAAAGTACAAAGCTTCAGTAGATTTCGCTAATCAGGTCTTGCTGATTGAGTCTGGAGCGGAAACGAGCGGACTTTTCAGAGAATCGGTCATTTTTGTCAATGCAATCAAACCAGCAAATATGGGCTATACACATATCCCGACAGTAACAGAACGAGTCAAGCTGAAAGAACGGTTATTCAAGACGTCAGTAGATTTCGCTAGAGCAGGTTATGCAGTTGTAGGAGTGACACCTTTTGAGTATGAAGGACCACAAGAGGAGGTTTTATTCAATGATTAAAGAAACGTTACTAAATACAGTTACAGAAACCGTACTAGCTAAAATCAACAAAGCAAGATTGAACGATAATCAAATTGTGACGATACAGAAACAACGAGAGCAGCATTTTGTTTTGATTGATTTCTTAGTTCCAGACTCAATCAGAGAAATCAATAAGATTGAGTTGCTAGACAGTTCAAACGTACCTCAGTCTGTCATCGATGTGTACGTACCGATTGAAACAACAACACGATTCAAATATAGATTGGAGGTGCTAACAGATGGCTAAAATCTGGAGGTCAAGAGACATTATCGGCGTTGAAGATGCGCAACGTTGGGAAAACAAAGCCGACTTAAGTCACAGGCACAAGGTAGCAGACATCGACGGTCTTCCTGAAAAGATTGATGAGGTCACTAGAAGCAAGGCTGAGAAGGTTGACCTAACTGGTCACATCAACAACCGAAACAATCCACATAGCGTTACGAAGCACCAAGTTGGGCTAGGTAACGTAGACAACGTAAGACAAGCAAGCTATGAGTCAGTAGAGGCTTTAAAGCGTGAGTTTCAGGAACACGAAGATAGACTAAATGCTATCGAGTACATGTTCTTACAGAACGACTTCACTGCTCCGATTCGTACAGACGACGGTACAGAACATACCTTGCTTGCTGATGAAAACGGTCATGTGATTGTTGCCGATTGGAAATATATTATGGAGGTATAAGATGGCAGTAATTAGTACACAGACACGAAAAGTAACTGATTTGCCACAGGCTAGTCAGGTCAACAACTCGGACAACATCATGATTCATGATGGTCGTGGGTTGAAGAAAGTATCTGTGCAGACATTAAAAAATGGAATCAGTAGCAATGTATCAGTAGCTACGTCGAACTCAAACGGTATCGTCAGACCTGATAACCAGACAACAGAGGTGTCAAATGGTGTGATGAAAGCCAAAACTGCAACTAGTGGGCAGGCTGGTGTAGTGCGACCTGACAATTCAACGATTACAGTCGATAGCTCGGGTGTTTTACGAGTAAACAGATCAGCGCTTGGGATTCCAAGTACACCGTCCGAAGTAGTTGCACACAAGCTGATTAACCAAAATGGAAATCAACAAATGAAGTATTGGTATGGGTCAAAGGCGCAATATAATGCAATTAGCACTAAAGACCCCAACACAATCTATGATGTGTATGAGTAGGTGATGCTATGGCTACAAGAGAAGGAATCTATGTCGGAGGACATGAGATTGTCCAAAGATATGTTGGTAATCGTTTGGTTTGGGAGAAGTTTAACCTGGTATTGATTGGGTCGTTTCCATATAATTTTACGTCATCCAACGCTAATAGCAATAGCGTTGAGTATATGCTAAGTAATGCGAATGGATTCTATGGTTCTGGAGGGCATGGACCAACCAGATCGGAAGGATATGAAGCATACCGTTCAACTATTGTAGTTGAAAGAAATGGTTATAAATTTAAGAATGTATCTGTGAGCGTAGAAAGTCATACTGGAATAGCCAATCAAACGAACGTTAGAATTATAATTTATTTTGCAAATCCCGGCGATAAAAATAAATTTCTTTCTAAGTATGATTCGACATTATTTTATAAAAAAAAGAGGTAATTTAACATGGAATTTGTATTAGTAAATAAATTTTTTAGAGTTGGCAAGACGGAAGTCTCTATTCAATGTGACAAGCCGTTTACTTTTTTCACTCGCGAGTTAGAGGGCGACCATTTGGGTGATACAGACGAAATGCTCATTGAAGCAGTCAAAGAGATTCTACGAACTGAACTTGACCCAACTAGTGCTATCGTTAAGAACCAAGAACAATTGGCTAAAACGACTGCAGCGCTTGAACAAGCGAATCAGCTTATGGAAGGCATGCAGAAGCTCAGCTTACGTAACACTGACGATATCGAGGAAATCCTGGTACGCTTGGAAGTGCTTGAGAAACACAATGGTATCGATCATGAGAATGAGGACGAAGCAGAGGGACATGAAGAAACACCTCATGTTGCCGAGCCAGAAACACACTCTGTTGAACCTGCTCCAGTAACTCCACCGGTTCAACCAGAACCCCAACCAGCTACAGAAGTGGCTACAAACGGAGTTCCCAACGTGGTCGTATCTGAACCAGCACCAGCGCAACCAACTACTGAACAACCAGTAGCAGAAGCGCCTACACAACCTGCACCAGCAGTAGAACAACCAACAGAAAGCGAGACAGAACATGAAATTCCTACACCGACAAGCGAAGCGAGCACTAGTGAAAACAATGGAGGTAGCAACAATGAGTAGAATTACATTAGACCAAGCTAAAATCGACATGTACATCAACCTATTGAAACGCGGAGCGATTGACTTTTCATTTGTCAATAAACGTTTTAAAGACCGTGTACGCAAAGAATTGGAACGCCTTGGCTTGAGTAATTTGGCGAACTAGAGAGGTGTTTATGGACGTCTTACAACAGATAGAACATTTCTTCATGAACGTGCTACCATCGGCTTCACCAATTATCATCGCTTGGCTTAGCTACAAATTGCCGAAAAAAGCCAAAGAAGAGACGGAGAAAATCGTCTCCGAACTAACCGATGTTAAGAAACAGATTAAAGATGTCCAGACTACCGCTAAAGATAGCAATTCCAAAATCGACGAAGTGCAAGAAAAATTAAAAATTCACGATGAGGCGCATCTAAATACCATGAAGTTGCGCCTTGACCGTGATATGCGACGAGCTATTAACAGAGGATATACCTCTAGAGATGAATTCTCCCTAGTGGAAAGCATGCATAAAAGCTATAAAACTCTAGGAGGTAATGGCTACATAGACCGTTTATTCAGCGATTTTGAAAAATTGGATATCAAAGAAGGCATCTTAATAGATGATTAGAAAGGGGGCATGGAATGGGATTTAGTAATACGACTAATTTGACTCAGGTTGACGGAGGCGTTCGTGTCAAGCAGGGAGATTTGTCCTCTACTTTCGGATTTGAATTGCAAGATGAAAATTTCCGTGGTATTACTTCTCTTGAGGGGCAAGAAGCTCTTATAACCCTAACAAAAGATAAATATTGTTGGAAGACAAAAGCACTCGTCAAGGATCAATCTGTTAGTTTTAATTTAGACAGCATTCTGCCAAACGGTAAATACCGTGTAGAAATTTCGGCTGGGGGATATATCTTTCCAAGCGATCGAAAAACTTACATTGAAATTGAAGCGTCGGATAAAGAATTGGTTCTTGAGGTAGTTCATACTCTCAAAGAGCTGGATATCGCTGAAGAAGTTAAAAGACAGCTTAGCGAAGGTGGAGCATGTCCGGAAATTCCAGACCTGCTCATGTACTATAACTTAGGAAAGGTGTGAAACAATGGACACAAGTAAATTAATTGCATTCGCTCAGGCATTGGGAGCGGATAGCAAGATGATGAAGCAGTTAATAGATACAAAGATTGACAATGCTACTTTAACGCAGGCTATTGAGCAGGCAAAAACCGCAGTTAAGAACGATCTTTTAGGTGATGGGGTACCTGAGAATCTCAACACTCTTAAAGAGCTTGCTGAGGAAATCGCTAAATTGAGTGGTAGCACTGAAGGCGCAGTCGTTCAAAAACTAGCTGACCTCGGTCGTCGTATTGACGAGTTTGCAAACCTTGACTTGGTCGCAACATATAATGCTGCGAAAGCGTGATTGCCATGAGCAATTTAGAGGAATTCGCTCAAGCAGTCGGCCGTGATGTTAAATCTCTGAACCAAAAGCCTGAACCAAGGCTGACCTTGACAGGAAATACCCTCGGTATTGTCGGGGGTAACAATGTCACTCTACCGCTACCAGAAAACGTAGGCCATGAAATCCGTGGCACAGGGTCTCCAGAGGGCCGTATCACTGCCGAAATAGGTACGACCTATGTAGATGTCAATGTAACCAATGGCGCTCTTAAATGGATAAAAGAGAGTGGAAATGGTAACACAGGCTGGAAGGTGTTGATAGGGGATACTGGTTGGAGGACGTTGAACAATGTTTCTAGAGTGGGAAATGCGTTCATTAAAGTTAGACGCATGAACAATCAAATATTATATAATTTAGATGGCTTGGGCTGGGGGATATTTGAAATTGTTAGCCGTGGTTCTGAAAAATTTAGAATTCAAGGAAGTACGTATGGTGTGCGTATATTGGAGCCAGGTGGGATTCCGTTTGGATTTCGTAGCGAGTCTTCTTTTTCAACTGCAGTGTTCAATGATTCTGGTTCTTTTGTTGGAAGTTGTTACGTAGGCGGAGAAGGAGAGTCAAATTTTATGGAGTTAAAATTCAACAATGGGATACCGAATGATAATGACATAACAGACCTTCGTGTCAGCTTAATCAGCTATCTAACAGACGACCCGTGGCCAACAACATTGCCATAATAGAAAGGAAAATAACAAATGATTAACTGGAAACTACGATTAAAGAATAAATACTTTTGGCTGACTGCAATCCCAGCCTTCTTGCTTGTCTTGCAAGCTGGTGCAGCAGTCTTTGGATATCATCTGGATTTGGGTGATATTGGCAACAAGCTGATTTTGCTTGTCAATGCGGTATTCGTATTCTTGACTGCTATCGGTTTGGTCAATGACCCAACCACAAGCGGAATCACAGACAGCACACGAGCGCTAGAATACAAGAAACCAAGTGAGGAATAGGCATGGATATAGATACAAGTAGACTACGTACAGACTTGCCGATTGTTGGGTTTGAGCCTTTCCGTCAAGTACATGCCCACTCAACAGGCAACCGAAACTCAACCGCTCAGAACGAGGCGGACTACCACTACAGAAAGGACCCTGGACTAGGGTTCTTTTCTCATGTCGTTGGAAATGGCCGTGTCATGCAGGTAGGTCCTGTAAACAAGGGAATGTGGGACGTTGGTGGCGGTTGGAACGCTGAGACTTATGCAGCAGTTGAATTGATTGAAAGCCATTCAACTAAAGAAGAGTTCATGACAGACTATCGCCTTTATATCGAATTGCTACGAAATCTAGCAGATGAAGCAGGTTTGCCGAAAACTCTTGATACAGACGACTTGGCAGGTATCAAAACTCATGAATACTGTACCAATAACCAGCCGGATAACAGTAGCGACCACGTTGATCCGTATCCTTATCTTGCTAAATGGGGTGTTAGCCGTGAACAGTTTAAGCGAGATATTGAGAACGGCCTAGGCGCCGAAACAGGCTGGCAGAAGAATGATACAGGCTATTGGTATGTACACTCAGATGGAAGCTATCCAAAAGACAAGTTTGAGAAAATCAACGGAACCTGGTATTACTTCGACGGTTCAGGCTACATGCTTGCAGACCGCTGGCATAAGCACTCAGATGGCAACTGGTACTGGTTTGACAATTCAGGAGCAATGGCCACAGGCTGGAAGAAGATTGCTGAGAAGTGGTACTACTTTGATGTAGAAGGTGCCATGAAGACAGGCTGGGTCAAGTACAAGGATACATGGTACTACCTTGATAGTAAGGGTGGAAACATGGTATCTAATGAATTCGTCAGAGCAGGTCAAGGCTGGTACTACATCAAGGCAGATGGAACAATGGCAGACAAGCCAGAGTTCACAGTAGAGCCAGAAGGCTTGATTACAGCTAAATAAATAGAAAGGAAACTTTCTAAAATGTTCTTTAACCGCAGGCTCAGGCTTGCGGTTTTTTTGTTTGATCTAAAATACGCTTGATAATCGCTTGAAATTCCTGAAAAACATTTATAGATATAGGGTTAGGAGTGTTCTTTTTCGCTTGAATATCTTTATTTTGCTCTGAAATTGACTTGTTGACATCAACAAATAGCTTTATAAAGCGCTTGGTTGCCAATTTTGTTGACGTTAACAAAATTAAAGTTTGTATTTCTATTTTGCAAAAACAGGCATTTTGAACGATTAGAAACAGGAATTACAATCCTATTGTTCAAAAAGGCGCTTAATTGAGGAATAGGGAGGGGGATGGCAGAGTATTATTGTCAAAAACGAAATTTTGTTAATAATAGATCCTTTTCGTTTTTTGATTATTGTCAAAAACGGTGTTTTGTTAGAATCAAAAATATCTTTGCCCCAAATCTGCCCCAAAAGTTTTTTGAAGTTATCTTTATTTAACGGAAGATGAAACCAAAAAAGCCTGATTTTAGGAGATTTTCATTCTGATAAAATCTGATAATTTAGGTATGATAAGGTGGCAATTAGCATTAAATATACAGAAAAACCCTTGATTTACAAGGGTTTTTGTTATGTCTGCATCAAAAGTTTCAAAGATATTTCTATTCAGCTGTGTAAATAAAACTAATACTCAATGAAAATCAAAGAGCAAACTAGGAAGCTAGCCGCAGGTTGCTCAAAGCACTGCTTTGAGGTTGTAGATAGAACTGACGAAGTCAGCTCAAAACATGTTTTTGAGGTTGTAGATAAGACTGACGAAGTCAGTCACATATATACGGTAAGGCGACGCTGACGAAGTTTGAAGAGATTTTCGAAGAGTATAAAGAGTTTCGTTTGTTGACAAAAGTCATTCTCTTTAGTAGAATAGTAGATGCGATGAGTCGATAGGTAGTCTTCGGACTACTATTGAGCATAAGGAGGTCATAACGCAGGAGCGGACCTTGATGAGTTGTGTGAACCTGCTCATCACATGAAGATGCCTCTTAGTCCCTGGTCTAGCGACTGGGGATTTTTATTTTCCAAAAAATGATGAAAAAGCTTTGCAATTCATGGAAAAAGTAGTATAATACATCTATTATAGAAATTTTTAGAAAATTCCGAAAGAGGTTATTTATGGGATATACAGTTGCTGTAGTCGGCGCGACAGGTGCTGTCGGAGCTCAGATGATAAAAATGTTGGAAGAATCAACACTTCCAATCGATAAAATTCGTTTACTTGCTTCTGCACGTTCAGCAGGCAAGACTTTAAAATTTAAAGATCAAGATATTACGATTGAAGAAACAACTGAAACAGCTTTTGAGGGAGTTGATATTGCTCTCTTTTCAGCAGGTGGTTCTACATCAGCTAAGTATGCACCATACGCAGTTAAAGCTGGAGCGGTAGTAGTAGATAATACATCCTACTTCCGTCAAAATCCAGATGTTCCTTTGGTTGTACCAGAGGTCAATGCTCACGCACTTGATGCTCACAACGGTATTATTGCCTGCCCTAACTGTTCAACAATCCAAATGATGGTAGCTCTTGAGCCAGTTCGCCAAAAATGGGGATTGGACCGTATCATTGTTTCAACTTACCAAGCAGTTTCAGGTGCTGGTATGGGAGCAATTCTTGAGACACAACGTGAACTTCGTGAAGTCTTGAACGATGGAGTGAAACCACGTGATTTACATGCTGAAATCTTGCCTTCAGGTGGTGACAAGAAACACTATCCTATCGCCTTTAACGCTCTTCCACAAATTGATGTTTTCACTGACAATGATTACACTTACGAAGAGATGAAAATGACCAAGGAAACTAAGAAAATCATGGAAGATGATAGTATCGCAGTGTCTGCAACATGTGTGCGCATTCCAGTCTTGTCAGCTCACTCTGAGTCTGTTTACATCGAAACAAAAGAAGTGGCTCCAATCGAAGAAGTGAAAGCAGCTATCGCAGCCTTCCCAGGTGCTGTCCTTGAAGATGATGTTGCTCATCAAATTTATCCTCAAGCCATCAATGCAGTGGGTTCACGTGATACCTTTGTTGGTCGCATCCGTAAAGACTTGGATGAAGAAAAAGGTATCCACATGTGGGTTGTTTCAGATAACCTTCTCAAAGGTGCTGCTTGGAACTCAGTTCAGATTGCAGAAACTCTTCATGAACGTGGCTTGGTTCGTCCAACAGCTGAATTGAAATTTGAGTTAAAATAGTCATATCGTTTAGGAGTTCAGATGAACTCCTTCTTTGAAATAGAGAGGTGTTTTCATGTCTTATCAAGATTTAAAAGAGTGTAAAATCATCACAGCTTTTATTACCCCCTTTCACGAGGATGGTTCCATTAACTTTGATGCCATTCCAGCCCTGATTGAGCATTTATTGGCCCATCATACAGACGGCATTCTTCTAGCTGGAACGACTGCTGAGAGTCCAACTTTAACCCACGATGAGGAGTTGGAACTCTTTGCGGCTGTACAAAAGATTGTCAATGGACGAGTTCCTTTGATTGCGGGTGTAGGTACCAATGATACGCGTGACTCGATCGAGTTTGTCAAAGAAGTAGCGGAATTTGGTGGTTTCGCAGCTGGGCTTGCTATTGTTCCTTACTACAACAAACCTTCTCAAGAAGGAATGTATCAGCATTTTAAAGCCATTGCAGATGCTTCTGACCTACCAATTATTATCTATAACATTCCAGGGCGTGTAGTTGTCGAATTGACTCCAGAAACCATGCTTCGTTTGGCTGACCATCCAAATATTATCGGTGTCAAAGAATGTACTAGCTTGGCTAATATGGCTTACTTGATTGAGCACAAGCCAGAAGAGTTCTTGATTTATACAGGTGAGGATGGAGATGCTTTCCATGCCATGAACCTTGGTGCGGATGGGGTTATTTCTGTTGCATCACATACAAATGGGGATGAAATGCACGAGATGTTTACTGCCATTGCAGAAAGCGATATGAAGAAAGCCGCAGCTATTCAACGTAAATTCATTCCTAAGGTTAATGCCCTCTTCTCATATCCAAGTCCTGCTCCTGTCAAGGCCGTTCTCAACTATATGGGATTTGAAGCTGGTCCAACTCGATTACCTCTAGTTCCAGCACCAGAAGAAGATGCAAAACGCATTATCAAGGTTGTTGTAGATGGCGACTACGAAGCAACTAAAGCAACCGTAACAGGTGTCTTAAGACCAGATTACTAATAAGACAATAAAATCCATGACCGCAAGAACGATCATGGATTTTTCTTATTTTCCTAAGCAGAATTGGCTAAAGAGTTGGGTGATGAGTTCATCAGGAGCAGCATCCCCAGTGATTTTTCCGAGGATTTCCCAAGTACGAGTCAAATCAACTTGAAGCAAGTCAACTGGCATACCTAGTTCAAGACCTTCGTTAACAGCTTGTAGGCTTTCAACTGCTTTTTCAATCAGGGAAATGTGACGGGCATTTGACAAGTAGGTAGCATCTTGCTCAACAAAACCGGCATTCTCAAAGAAGAGGTTGTTGATTTTCTCTTCAATCTTATCGATGTTTTGGTTTTTAAGGACTGAAATACGAATAACGTCTTCAGGTAGTTCCGAAATTTCAATCGCTTCAGGCAGGTCTGTTTTATTAAGTAGAATAATACGGTTAGTATCCTGACTAATTTCAAGAAGTTGTCTGTCTTGAGCAGTCAGTGGTTCACTGGCATTTAGCACCAGTAGAACCAAGTCGGCTTCCTTGAGGGCTTTTTTCGAACGCTCAACACCTATTTGTTCCACGATGTCATCCGTTTCACGGATACCAGCTGTATCAATCAATTTGAGAGGAACACCATTGATGTTGACGTATTCTTCGATGACATCTCGAGTAGTACCAGCAATGTCTGTAACGATAGCCTTATCCTCACGCAAGAGGTTGTTGAGGAGGCTGGATTTCCCAACGTTTGGACGTCCGATGATGGCTGTTGAAATTCCCTCACGGAGGATTTTACCGCGGCGGGCTGTCCTAAGGAGATTGGTTAGCAATTGCTCAAACTCCATAGTCTTCTCTCGGACAACAGCAGTAGTGGCTTCCTCAACATCGTCATACTCAGGATAATCAATATTGACCTCGACCTGGGCAAGTGTATTGAGGATTTCTTGACGAGTATTATTGATAAGATCAGAAAGGGAACCATCAAGTTGTTTGACCGCAATGTTCATGGCCTTGTCTGTCTTGGCGCGGATGATATCCATGACCGCCTCAGCCTGTGTCAAATCCACACGACCGTTTAGAAAGGCACGTTTGGTAAATTCACCAGGTTCTGCCAAGCGAGCTCCTTCACGGATCGCTAGTTGGAGAATTTCATTGGTCACCGCAATCCCACCGTGGGTGTTAATCTCGATAATATCTTCACGAGTGAAGGTCTTTGGAGACTTCATAGCTCCAACCATAACCTCGTCCATGACCTTCCCTGTCTGAGGGTCAACAATGTGACCGTAGTTAAGAGTATGGCTAGCAACCTTACTCAAGTCTTTTCCTTTAAAAATCTTTTGCGCAATAGCAAAACTTTCTGTTCCGCTCAGGCGGACAATACCAATAGCCCCTTCACCTAGTGGAGTAGAGATAGCAACGATGGTATCAAATTCACGTGTAATCATAATGTTTCCTTTAATAAATAGCTCTTTTATTGGAAATTTTTCCAAGTCTCTTTTCAAATTGTAACAAATTTGAACTATTTCTTCAATGGATGCTACTTGGAGATTGAAAAAGCCTAAGCAATTCTGCTTAAGCTAGATTATTTGGTGCGCATTTCACCTTGAGGGAAGTAAGTTCCTTCTGGCATGTCGTTGATGATGACATGGACAGCAGATTGAGGTGCTCCAGTGTTACGGACAACAGCTTCCGTTACTTCCTTAGCAAGAGCTTTCTTTTGCTCGAGTGTGCGTCCTTCAAATAAATCGATGCGTACAAATGGCATAATAGCTTCCTCCACTAGTTTTTGATTTCTTCTATTTTACCACATTTTGCCGTTTAAAGCTTAAGAAAATTATGATATACTAGAATGTAGCAAAAATTTAGAAATGGACGTGAAGCAAGAAACATGGCACAGTTGTATTATCGTTATGGGACCATGAACTCTGGTAAGACGATTGAGATTCTCAAAGTGGCCTATAACTATGAGGAGCAAGGAAAAGGTGTTGTGATTATGACCTCAGCTCTGGATACTCGTGACGGTGTTGGCTATGTGTCGAGTCGTATTGGCATGAAACGCTCTGCCATTGCAATTGAGGAGTCAACAGATATTTTTGGATTTATCCGAGATTTACCTGAGAAACCATACTGTGTTTTGGTCGATGAAGCCCAGTTTCTCAAACGTCATCATGTTTATGACCTAGCTCGTGTTGTTGATGAGTTAGACATACCTGTCATGGCTTTTGGTTTGAAAAATGATTTTCGAAATGAACTGTTCGAAGGTTCCAAGTATCTCTTGCTGTTAGCAGACAAGATTGACGAAATCAAGACCATCTGTCAGTATTGTAAGAAAAAGGCGACTATGGTTTTGCGAACACAGGATGGACTGCCCGTTTACGATGGAGAACAGATCCAGATTGGTGGTAACGAAACCTATATCTCAGTTTGCCGTAAACATTATTTTGCCCCTGAAATCAATAAGGAGAATGAAGAAAAATGAACATCTATGATCAACTACAAGCTGTAGAAGACCGTTATGAAGAATTAGGAGAGTTGCTCAGTGACCCAGATGTGGTTTCGGACACCAAGCGTTTCATGGATCTCTCAAAAGAAGAGGCTTCAAGCCGTGATACAGTGACGGCTTATCGAGAATACAAACAAGTCCTTCAAAACATCGTTGATGCCGAAGAGATGATTAAGGAATCAGGCGAAGATGCGGATTTGGAAGAAATGGCTAAGCAAGAATTGAAAGATGCCAAGGCTGAAAAAGAAGAATACGAAGAAAAACTCAAAATTTTGCTCCTTCCAAAGGATCCAAACGATGACAAGAACATCATCCTTGAAATTCGTGGAGCGGCTGGTGGTGACGAAGCGGCACTTTTCGCCGGAGACCTTCTAACTATGTACCAAAAGTATGCAGAAGCCCAAGGCTGGCGATTTGAAGTCATGGAAGCTTCTATGAACGGTGTCGGTGGTTTCAAAGAAGTCGTTGCCATGGTTTCAGGTCAGTCTGTATACTCTAAACTCAAGTATGAATCTGGTGCCCACCGTGTGCAACGTGTCCCTGTGACAGAAAGCCAAGGCCGTGTTCATACTTCGACAGCGACAGTTCTTGTTATGCCTGAAGTGGAAGAAGTTGAATACGATATTGATCCAAAAGACCTTCGTGTCGACATCTATCACGCCTCTGGTGCTGGTGGACAGAACGTCAACAAGGTTGCGACTGCCGTTCGTATCGTTCACTTGCCAACCAATATCAAGGTTGAGATGCAGGAAGAACGTACTCAGCAGAAAAACCGTGAGAAGGCTATGAAGATTATCCGTGCACGTGTTGCTGACCACTTCGCACAAATTGCACAAGACGAACAAGACGCTGAGCGTAAGTCAACAATCGGTACTGGTGACCGTTCAGAACGGATTCGTACTTATAACTTCCCACAAAACCGTGTCACAGACCACCGTATCGGTTTAACCCTCCAAAAACTAGATACCATTTTGTCTGGTAAATTGGACGAAGTTGTGGATGCCTTGGTGCTCTATGACCAAACGCAAAAATTAGAAGAATTAAACAAATAATGAAATTAGCTCAATTATTTTCAGATTTTGAAGAAGAGTTGATAAGACAAGGAGAGGAAGCTGAAAGCCTCTCTTTTGTCTATCGTAGCTTGAAAAATCTATCTTTTACAGATTTCGTTTTTGCCCTCCAGCAGGAAGTGACGGAAGGGGAAGAAGTATTTATAAAAGGAATTTTCCAACAGTTAGCAGCTCATAAACCGGCACAGTATATCATTGGACAGGCAGATTTTTATGGAATGCAGTTAACAGTTGATGAGCGAGTATTGATTCCTCGTCCAGAAACAGAGGAGTTGGTGGAGCTTATCCTGGCTGAAAATCCTGAGACGAATCTTTCAGTTCTGGATATTGGAACAGGTAGTGGAGCTATTGCTCTCGCCTTAGCAAAAAACAGACCAGATTGGTCAGTGACAGCAGCAGATATTTCCCAAGATGCTTTAGATGTAGCTAATGAAAATGCTAAAAATCAAAATCTTCAAATATTTTTAAAAAAATCTGACTGTTTTACAGAAATTTCTGAAAAATATGATATAATTGTTTCCAATCCACCCTATATCTCTCGTGAAGATGAGTCAGAGGTCGGCTTGAATGTTTTGCATTCGGAGCCTCATCTAGCTCTCTTTGCAGACGAGGATGGCCTAGCTATTTACCGTAGAATTGCGGAAGATGTAAAAGACTATCTCAAATATGGTGGTAAGATTTACCTTGAAATTGGATACAAGCAAGGTCAAAGTGTTCCTGAACTTTTTAGGAAGCATCTTCCTGAAAAACGTGTAAGAACACTCAAGGACCAATTTGGTCAAGATAGGATGGTCGTGGTTGATGATGGACAGGATTAGACAAGAGTTGGAAAATGGTGGAGCTGTCGTTCTACCTACAGAGACAGTTTACGGTCTTTTTGCCAAGGCTCTAGACGAAAAAGCAGTTAATCATGTATACCAGATTAAACGTCGTCCCAGAGATAAGGCACTTAATCTCAATGTTGCCTCTTTAGAGGATATCTTGCACTTTTCAAAGAATCAGCCAACTTATCTACAAAAGCTTGTCGAGACCTTTTTACCGGGTCCCTTGACCATTATTCTCGAAGCCAATGACCGAGTTCCCTATTGGGTCAATTCTGGTCTTGAAACTGTGGGATTTCGGATGCCCAGTCATCCTATCACGCTGGATTTGATTCGAGAGACGGGTCCCTTGATTGGACCGTCTGCCAATATTTCAGGTCAGGCAAGTGGAGTAACCTTTGAACAAATTCTGAAGGATTTTGACCAAGAGGTTCTGGGTCTGGAAGACGATGCTTTTTTAACTGGACAGGATTCAACTATCGTGGACTTGTCTGGAGACAAGGTGAAAATCTTACGCCAAGGGGCCATTAAGCGAGAAGATATTCTTGCTCGGTTACCAGAGGTTTCTTTTGAGGAGGAATGAGATGCTCAGAAATTTAAGAGAAACTGATGTGAAAGCTATTTGTGACATTAACCAAGAAGCTTTGGGCTATTCTTTTAGTCCAGAGGACACAGCTAGTCAACTAGCTAGATTATCTCAGGATTCCCATCATTTCCTACTTGCTTATGAGGATGAAGCTAGTCATGCCTTGCTTGGATATGTCCACGCTGAGGTCTATGAATCACTTTATTCTAAGGCAGGATTTAATATTTTAGCTTTAGCAGTTTCACCTCAAGCGCAAGGTCAAGGTATTGGTAAAAGCTTATTACAAGGGTTGGAAGAAGAAGCAAAAAGACGTGGTTATGGGTTTATCCGCTTAAACTCTGCTGATCATCGTCTGGGTGCTCATGCATTTTATGAAAAAGTTGGTTATACTTGTGATAAAATGCAGAAACGGTTTATTCGCATCTTTTAGTTTGATTTTCTAATAAGAAAATTAAACTAATGGACTAGTCACACAATAAAGGAGAAGACCTATGATTTTTGACAAAGATGATTTTAAAGCATACGATGCTGATCTCTGGAATGCTATTGCCAAAGAAGAAGAACGACAACAAAACAACATTGAGTTGATTGCTTCGGAAAACGTAGTTTCCAAGGCTGTTATGGCAGCTCAAGGGTCTATCTTGACGAATAAATACGCCGAAGGCTACCCAGGTCGCCGTTATTATGGTGGAACAGATGTAGTAGATGTGGTAGAAAGTCTAGCTATTGAACGTGCAAAAGAAATTTTTGGTGCTAAATTTGCCAATGTCCAACCACACTCAGGAAGCCAAGCCAACTGTGCGGCTTACATGGCCTTGATTGAGCCGGGTGATACCGTTATGGGGATGGATTTGGCAGCAGGTGGACACTTGACCCACGGAGCTCCAGTTAGCTTCTCAGGTCAAACCTACAACTTTGTTTCTTACAGTGTTGATCCTGAAACGGAACTCTTAGATTTTGATGCTATCTTGAAACAAGCCCAAGAAGTAAAACCAAAATTGATCGTAGCAGGTGCTTCAGCCTATTCTCAAATTATCGACTTTTCAAAATTCCGTGAAATTGCGGACGCTGTTGGGGCTAAACTTATGGTAGATATGGCTCATATCGCTGGTTTGGTTGCTGCTGGTCTACATCCAAGCCCAGTACCATACGCTCATATCACGACAACCACAACCCACAAAACCCTTCGTGGCCCTCGTGGTGGTTTGATTTTGACCAATGATGAAGATTTAGCTAAGAAAATCAATTCAGCTATTTTCCCTGGTATTCAGGGTGGTCCTTTGGAGCACGTTGTGGCAGCTAAAGCTGTTTCCTTCAAAGAAGTTTTGGATCCAGCCTTCAAGGAATACGCTGCTAATGTTATCAAAAACAGTAAGGCTATGGCAGATGTCTTCTTGCAAGACCCTGATTTCCGTATCATTTCTGGCGGGACTGAAAACCACCTCTTCCTAGTGGATGTGACTAAGGTTGTAGAAAACGGAAAAGTTGCTCAAAACTTGCTGGATGAAGTCAATATTACCTTAAATAAAAACTCAATCCCTTACGAAACCTTGTCACCATTCAAGACTAGTGGGATTCGTATCGGAGCAGCAGCTATTACTGCACGTGGATTTGGTGAAGAAGAAAGTCGCAAAGTGGCTGAGCTCATCATTAAAACCCTTAAAAATGCAGAAAATGAAGCTGTCTTAGAAGAAGTGAGAAGTGCAGTCAAAGAATTGACAGATGCCTTCCCATTATACGAGGACTAAAACTTTTATGGATATTTATATTAAGAAAGCCATTATTCACCAGTTCAGTCCGGATGATACCGAGCTGTTCCTAGCGGATAAGCTTCTCAATATTACTCCAAAAATCGAAGAATACCTGCGTAGAAAAATTGAACGTGTGTATTCAGATGAAGCCAAGACTGGGATTTTCGAGGAAGAAAATCCCTTCTTCAATCATATCACAGACGATTTGTTGGAGACATCAGTAACATTGGCTAATCTCTGGAAAGAAGAGTTCAGTATTTCTGAAAACCTCAAGACCAATGACTTGATTTTTGTGCAATTTTCTAAAGAAGGTGTAGAACATTTCGCTTTCTTGCGAATTGCTCTGCGGGAGACCTTGACTCACCTCGGTGGAGAAGTTGATAATCCAATCAAGCTGACTCAGAATAACCTGCCTGGATTTGGAACGGGTGCCGACGAAGCCTTGGTGGTCAATCTTCAGAGCCGCAAGTACCATCTGATTGAAAAACGAATCAAGTACAATGGAACTTTCTTGAACTATTTTTCAGATAATCTTCTTGCTGTCGCTCCTAAGATTTCTCCTAAGAAATCTATCAAGGAACTGGAAAAAACGGCCCAGAGAATTGCTGAGACTTTTAACACAGATGATTTTCAATTTCAATCCAAGGTCAAATCAGCGATTTTCAATAATCTAGAAGAAAGTAATGAATTGTCACCTGAAAAATTGGCTAACGACCTTTTTGACAACAATCTGACAGCTCGTTTGAGCTTTATTGACCAAGTCAAAGAAGCCGTACCAGAACCAGTTCAATTTGATGAAATTGATGCCAGTCGTCAGCTTAAAAAATTTGAAAACCAAAAACTTTCCTTGTCAAATGGAATTGAGCTCATTGTTCCCAATAACGTCTATCAAGACGCCGAGTCTGTTGAGTTTATCCAAAACGACAATGGAACTTACTCTATCTTAATCAAAAATATCGAGGATATTCAAAGCAAATAATGTTTAAACGAATTCGAAGAGTGCTTGTACTAGCAGTCTTCCTTTTTGCTGGATATAAAGCTTACCGCGTTCACCAAGATGTCAAGCAAGTCATGACCTATCAACCCATGGTGCGAGAAATCTTGAGTGAAAAAGACACCCCAGCAAACGAAGAGCTTGTGCTCGCTATGATTTATACCGAAACAAAAGGAAAAGAAGGCGATGTCATGCAGTCTAGTGAGTCTGCAAGTGGTTCAACCAACACCATCAATGATAATGCCTCTAGCATTCGGCAAGGCGTTCAAACTCTGACAGACAATCTCTATCTGGCCCAGAAGAAGGGTGTAGATGTTTGGACGGCTGTTCAAGCCTATAATTTTGGACCTGCCTATATCGATTTTATCGCCCAAAATGGCAAGGAAAACACCCTAGCACTGGCCAAACAATACTCTCGTGAGACGGTTGCTCCCTTGCTTGGCAATACCACTGGAAAGACTTATAGTTATATTCACCCCATTTCCATTTTTCACGGTGCTGAACTCTATGTAAATGGAGGAAACTATTATTATTCTAGACAGGTGCAACTCAACCTTTACATCATCAAATGTTTCACTCTCTTTTCGACATCTGGCTAGTCCAGGTGTTTTTGTTATAAGTTTTCTTTAAGATAGATATATTACTCTAGAAAGGTAAAGGAGGAAATTCCCTATGAGAAAGAAACTCTTTCTGACTAGTGCTGCGGTCTTGTGGGCAGTAACAGCTATGAATAGCGTCCATGCAGCAACAGATGTTCAAAAAGTTATCGATGAAACCTACGTCCAACCTGAATATGTCCTAGGTTCATCATTGTCTGAAGATCAAAAAAATCAAACCCTTAAAAAACTAGGCTACAATGCCTCAACAGACACCAAAGAACTCAAGACCATGACACCTGATGTCTATTCTAAAATCATGAATGTGGCAAATGACTCTAGCTTACAACTGTATTCATCAGCCAAGATTCAAAAGCTAGGTGACAAATCGCCACTTGAGGTCAAGATTGAAACACCAGAAAACATCACCAAGGTAACTCAGGATATGTACCGAAACGCAGCAGTAACCTTGGGGGTGGAACATGCCAAAATCACTGTTGCGGCGCCCATTCCAGTTACAGGTGAGAGTGCCTTAGCAGGGATTTACTATTCGCTAGAAGCTAATGGAGCCAAGGTGCCACAAGCCAACAAAGATTTGGCTCAAGAAGAGCTGAAGGCTTTATCAGATATTAATGCTGAAAACAAGGACAAGTCAGGCTATGATGCTAATAAATTAAACGTTGCCCTAGCCGATATCAAGTCAGGACTCGCCAAAGCTAAAGAAAGCAAGGGAAATCTGACAGAGGAAGATGTCCGCAAAATCGTTGAAGATACCTTAAAAAATTACAAACTTGATCAGGTTATAACAGGAAACCAGATCAATGTCATCATCAATTTTGCTTTAAATCTCTCAAAAAGTGATATTCTTAGCAATACAGACTTCACTAAAACTCTAAATGACCTTAAAAAAAGTATTGTTTCACAAGCTGGCGACAGTTTTAAAAATATTAACCTTAACTTTGATGCTGATAAGGCGCTAGAGGACGGCGGCAATTTCCTAAGCTCCCTCTGGCAAGCCATTGTCAACTTCTTCAAGAGTTTTGGTTCTTAATACTCTTCGAAAATCAAATTCAAACCACGTCAACGTCGCCTTGCCGTACTCAAGTACAGCCTGTGGCTAGTTTCCTAGTTTGCTCTTTGATTTTCATTGAGTATAAGCTATTACAAAAAGGTAGTCAGATTTTTTTAGAAAAATGTTTTATAAATATTCACAAATCTCCTATATTTATGGTAAAATAGAATCATCATTTTATTTTGGAGTCAAAGATGAATATATTTAGAACAAAGAATGTTAGTTTAGATAAAACGGAGATGCACAGGCATTTGAAGTTATGGGATTTGATTTTGCTGGGTATCGGAGCCATGGTAGGGACAGGTGTCTTTACAATTACAGGTACTGCAGCTGCAACGCTTGCTGGTCCAGCACTAGTGATTTCAATCGTCATTTCTGCCTTGTGTGTGGGATTATCAGCCCTCTTTTTTGCAGAATTTGCTTCGCGGGTACCCGCTACAGGTGGTGCCTACAGTTATCTCTATGCTATTTTAGGAGAATTCCCTGCCTGGTTGGCTGGTTGGTTAACCATGATGGAGTTCATGACAGCCATATCAGGCGTAGCTTCGGGTTGGGCAGCTTATTTTAAAGGCTTGCTTTCTCAATACGGGATATCCCTTCCTCAGGCTTTAAATGGCACCTTTAATCCTCAAGCAGGGACATTTGTTGATTTATTGCCTATTCTTGTCTTGGTCTTGGTGACCTCACTTGTTTTACTCAATGCTAAAGCAGCATTACGTTTTAATTCTATTCTAGTGATTTTGAAATTTTCCGCTTTAGCTCTCTTTATTTTGGTGGGAATTTGGCATATCAAGCTTGATAATTGGAGCAATTTTGCACCTTATGGTTTTGGACAAATCTATGGTGCTAGTACTGGTATTATGGCTGGTGCGTCCTTGATGTTCTTCGGTTTTTTGGGATTTGAATCCATCTCTATGGCCGTAGATGAGGTCAAGACTCCTCAAAAAAATATTCCTAGAGGGATTGTCTTATCGCTTTCTATCGTAACCATTCTTTATGCCCTGGTGACGCTTGTCTTGACTGGTGTGGTTCACTATAGCCATCTAAATGTCGACGATGCCGTTTCCTTTGCTCTTCGTAGCATTGGGATTAGTTGGGCAGCTAATTATGTGTCATTAGTGGCTATCTTGACCTTGATTACAGTTTGTATTTCGATGACCTATGCCCTATCGCGTATGATTTACAGTTTAGCACGTGACGGATTGATGCCTGCTGCCTTTAAGGAACTGACGAAGACTAGCAAGGTACCCAAAAATGCGACTATTTTGACAGGTCTAGCTTCAGCAGTAGCAGCAGGAATGTTCCCTCTTGCTAGTATCGCAGCCTTCTTAAATATTTGTACCTTGTCTTATCTGATCATGTTGGCTTATGGTTTGATTCGCTTACGGAGAGAAAAGGGGATGCCCAAAGCTGGAGAATTTAAAACACCACTGGTACCATTATTACCAATTTTATCAATCATCATTTGTTTGTCCTTCATGTTGCAGTATAATATGGAAACTTGGGTTGCTTTCTTAGTTGCTTTGTTGATAGGAAGTCTTATTTACTTTACTTATGGTTATAAGCATTCTACCATAGAAGAATAATACTCTTCGAAAATCTCTTCAAACCACGTCAGCTTCGCCTTGCCGTATGTATGGTTACTGACTTCGTCAGTTTCATCTACAACCTCAAAGCAGTGCTTTGAGCAGCCTGCGGCTAGCTTCCTAATTTGCTCTTTGATTTTCATTGAGTATATAAAGTGAGAATCTGTTGAGTTATTGAAACTCAGCAGATTTTTTTAGTGCATAGGGGTTGACATTGTAGACCAACTGGTCTATAATGTCAAAAAAGCTTAGGAGCAGTAGGATGAAAAAAGAGTTGAAAACCCAGCTAACTCGGGAGCGCATCATTGAAGCGGCCCTAATCGAGTTTTCTCAAAAGGGCTATAAGGCCTTCGGCATCAATGAACTCTGCAAAAATCACAAGATTTCAAAGGGGATTCTTTACCATAACTTTTCTGGCAAGACGGAGCTCTATCTGGCCTGCGTCCGTGAGAGCTTTCAGAAGGCTGTGTCCATCATCCGTGGGGAGTCAGGTGACATTCCCAGCCTAGCAGACTATATGGAACGTCGTCATCGTTTTTCCAAGGATTTTCCTCACCACAGCCATGTCTTCTTTGAGGTTTGGATGACAGCTCCAGCAGAAATTGCTGAGGAAGTGGCACAGGAAAAGGCTGTTTTTGAGGACTTGAATCGTCAGGTTTCAGAAAAATTACTGTCTGAGTCAACCCTCAAAGATTATATCAGCCAAGAAGCGGCCCTATACTATCTGACCTTTATCCAGCAACTCTTTCGGAGTTATTATCTGGGGCCAGCGGATCTCAAGGAACCAGCAGTTTGGCCAGCCAATATGAAAATGACCTCAAAAAGGTCCTTCATCTCATGATTTATGGCATTTTAAAGGATGAAAAGTGAAAAGGAGTGATTCATGATTAGAAGTCCAGTATGAGGCCTGTCCTCGAAATCAACACAAAAATAAATAAAAAAACAATAAATATTAGGAGAGTTATTATGTCTAAAAAATTATCATGGTTGTCTATCGTAGCGGGTGTTTTATCCATTCTTGCAGGTTTTTATCTGATGGCCAATCCAGCCCTCAGCCTTCTGTCCTTTGCCATCTTGTTTGCCCTCATTTTCATGGTCAACGGTATTTCTGATATCATCAAATACTTCTCAGCTGATGAGAAAAGCGGTTGGGACCTCTTCACCGGTGTGATGACGGTTCTCTTGGCTATCTGGCTCTTCTCAGGGACCTTCTTTGAAAAAGTGACCTTCATTCCCTTCATCTTTGCTTTCTGGGCCCTCTTTACAGGTGTTTCCAAGACGATTATGAGTTTTGAAGTCAAAAAAGTGGACAAGAAGTTGGGCAGCACCCTTCTTTGGACGGGTATTTTGGGGATTATCGCAGGGATCATCATGATGGGTCACCCACTCATGACAGGCGTGATTGTGACCTATACCGTGGCCTTTGTCTTTATCTACCAAGGGATTGCGGCTATCGTTCTCTATTTCAAATCTAAAAAAGCATAAGTTAGAAAGGGTTTCAATATGGAGAAGCTGAAAAATATCCTCTTTAACAAGGTCACCATCGGGGCCATCCTGCTCTTTGTACAACTGGCCTGGCTCTTGCTCTTTTTCTACCAATTAAGCAGCTATTCCACAGTGATTACAGCTATTTTGGGGCTTGTCAGTGTCCTGATGATGTTGGCTATTGTCAGCTCCAAGGATAATCCGGTCTACAAGATTGGCTGGCTCATCCTGATTGGCCTCATGCCCATGTTTGGAACCTTTCTTTACTTAATCTCTGCCAACAAGCAACCAGCTAAGAAGCTGAGAAAGGCCATTCAAGAGTCGGAAGCCCGCATTGAACAAGCCTTAGAGCAAACTAACTATTCTTCCCAAGATGTCCCAATTGCAGACGAGGTCAAAGGAATTTCGGACTACATTGCCAGTCAGGGCACTTATACCCGCCATGGCAATACGGATGTGTCCTATTTCAAACTGGGTGAGGACATGTATGCCTCCATGCTCAAAGATATGGAGCAGGCCCAGTCCTTTATCTTCTTTGAATACTTCATTGTCGGCCAAGGGCAGATGTGGGATGGGATGAAGGATATCCTGATCAACAAGGCACAGGAAGGCCTGGATGTCCGTGTCATGTATGATGATTTGGGTTCTCTGATGGTCTTGCCAAAGGGCTTCAAGGCCGAGCTGGAGAGCAATGGCGTCAAGGTGGTAACCTTTAACCCGATGGTCCCTTATCTAGCTCTGGGAATGAACAATCGCGACCATCGCAAGATCTTAGTCATTGATGGAAATGTGGCTTACAACGGGGGCATCAATATCGCGGATGAATACATCAATGTGGACAGCAAATTAGGCCACTGGAAGGATACCGGTCTGCGCTTGGAAGGGGATGGGGTTGCCAATCTGACCCTCATGTTCCTCTCGGTTTGGGATGCCTGCCGCAAGGAGCAGACCCATGTTGCGGCCTATCTGCCTAAGAAGTCCGTAAAGGCCAAGGGTTATGTCCAGCCATTCTCCGATTCGCCTTTGGATGAGGAGCTGATTTCAGAGAACCTCTATATGGATATCCTCTGGAATGCCAAGGACTATGTTTACATCTTTACCCCTTATCTGATTATCGACCATGAGATGACACTGGCTCTGACCATGGCGGCCAAAAGAGGGGTAGATGTCCGCATCGTAGTGCCGAAGATTCCAGATAAGAAGGCTGTCTACACCCTGACCGAATCCTATTTCCGTCCGCTTCTGGAAGCAGGCGTTCGCTTGTATCGCTACACGCCAGGTTTTATCCATGCCAAGAGCTATCTGGCAGATGATAAGGTTGGCGTCGTTGGGACCATCAACATGGACTACCGCAGCCTCTACCTGCACTTTGAATGCGGTACCTTCCTTTATGAGGTTGACGCGCTCAAGGACTTGAAAGAAGACTATCTCGAAACCTTTGCGGTCAGTGAAGAAGTGCAGTTGAAGGAGCTGGGAGAAGGACTGCTGAAACGGACAGGTCAGGCTGTTCTAAGAGTCTTGAGTCCGCTCTTTTAGGAGGAAATACCATGAAAGCGAATCTTAGAAAAAAGAAACCTTTGCAGGTTTTGTGGCATATTGTCAAGGTAACCCATTTTTCCAATTTTATCCTGTCCTTTGTCTGTTATCTCTTTCTGGCAGCCCTGATCTTGTTGTTTACTGAGCCTGCCATTGAGACTTTCGGAGATAGTATTTGGTATTCTTTCGTGACCTCGACCACTACGGGCTATGGGGATATTGTGGTGACAACAGCCATCGGCAGGATTGTCAGTGTTATCCTGTCTCTCTATGGCCTCCTCTTTTTCGGCTGTCTGTCAGGGATTGTGGTGACCTACTATATGGAGATGAACAAGCTCTTGCCCAAGGAGGAGGATCAAAAGTGATGAAGAAACAAAATCTTAGGATCCTGCTTTCGGGCTTCTGCTTGAGCAGTCTGATTGCCCTAGTTGCCTTTCTCTTTCTGATGGCTGAAAAATTTGGCAGCCATCTATTGTGGGAAAGCTGGGGGCATTCTGTGCCCTTTCCCAACCTTTATAAAGGTCTCTTGCTCTTGGTGGGTGGCTTCTTGGTCTTTGCCCTCAAACGAAAGTGGGGGAGTCTGCCTAGAACCAGCCATGAGCTGATGGAGGAGCTGAAAGAAGGTCAGACCGTCAATTACCGCCATACTTGGCGTAGCCTGGTCTTGGCCCTACTCATCCTTGTAATGGGAGCAGGAGTTGGGCCAGAGGCCCCTTTGTTGGGGGCAGTCATTGCCTACTCCATCTGGCAGGCGGATAAGCTCCGTTACCTAGAAGCTAATAGAGAGCAGCTGAAGCACCTGCCCCTCCAAGATAAGTTTGTCAGGCTTTTCCATCCCAGTCAATACCTGCTGACCTATCCAGCCAGCCAGAAGGGAACGGATAAGAAGAAGCGCTTGTTTTTCATTGTCAACGGCCTGATTATTTTTGTCCTGCTGATGCGGATGACCGAGCAACCTTCCTTTATCACCAAACTGGGTGACAGCCAGTGGCAGATGGCGGAATTGGTTTTGATTTTGCCCCTCATGCTCTATGGCTTCCTCTTTGGTAAAGTCTACTATTGGCTGATGAAAAAGATAAAAGCTGTCTTGAAGGCGTATTCCTTGCCTCTCTTTGCTAAAGTCATGCTTGGTGCAATTGCCATCTTTGGAATTGCGGTTTTTGCGCCCAGCCTGCTCTTTTCTGGCCAGCATGCCATGCACTCAGTTGTGGAGATGGGGCTGGAGCTACCAGTCCTAGTTTTGTTTGGTCTGTCCCTTCTCAAACTTCTCTTTTTGGAAATCTGCCTGGAAACAGGCTGGACAGGCGGAGATATTTTTCCCATCACCTTTGCCAGCATCCTGCAGGGCTTTGCAGTGGCCCAATTGCTGCCAGGCTACGACCCCCTCTTTGTCGTTCTGGTTGTCAGCCTTTCTATGGCGGTCACCTTGCTGCAGAAGGAGTGGCTGGCAGGTATCTTCATCTCCCTCTTTTTCCCAGTCAAACTTTGGCCCATTGCCCTCATTCTCATCTTCATGTTACGGTGGATGGGTATAAAAGTGAAAGCAGGAAGAGTTCATGGTGAAGCCTAATTTCAGTCGGCTGCTCCATGGCTCTTGGGCTTTGCTTATCTTTGTCCTACTCATGCTCCAGCCGGCCATCTACCAGGGAATCATCAAAGCCAGTCTGACTCCCTCCATGGCCTATCTGGACGCCCTTTTGGCAGGTGAATTCGGCACCTTTATCAGCCAAAAACTAATTTGGATGGGAGTTTTCTTGATTCTTGCCTTTCTGGGTCAGCTCATCCTCTACTTTTGGGGAAATATGCACTTGCTGGGCATTTTGAAGAGAGAAAGAGGACTTAGTCCTTCCTTGATGCGCCTGACCTGGGCCTATTACGGGCTAATCTGGCTGATGGCTGGGGCTATTTTGGCTGTCCTGCTTGTCCTGATCATCCAGGGATGGCAGATTTACCAGCTATCTGGCGAGCTTGGACAGTATGATTTTCAAGCGACTGTTGAACAGATTTTAGACAAGCTGCGGAGCCTTAGTTTACAAAGCCTTGGGGACATGGAAGCGACTTTGAAAGCCATTTGGACCATTTTAAAAGAAAATGCCCCCCTCTATAAAGTGCTACGAGAAGGGATTGCTACCCTAACTCAGATTGAACAAGTCATCGGAACCTCTTACTTCTTACTTTCTGGACTGTCAATCTATATGGTTTTGGAGAATCTATTCTTCTATACCTTACGAGTAAAGAAGTCTCAACTTCTGATGATTGGGCAACATCTGATAGAAAAGGGGAGCAGGAGTAGCCTCCTTTCAAAAAAAATTCTTTGAACCATTCAATTATTTACTCCCTAGCAAAACTTATGCTATACTAGGTGTATGAAAAACTCTAGTAACAAGAAAAAATCATTCTTTTTATTGATTGGTGTGATGATGATGGGGGCCGTGATGCGGGTCCCATTTACTGCGATTCCAGCTGTTTTGACGGATATTGCGGCTGGCCTGGGTGTTTCAGTCAGTGACTTGGGCATTTTGACTTCTCTGCCCCTCGTCATGTTTGCCCTTTGTTCTTCCCTGGCTCCTGGCTGGGCGGCTCGATTGGGTCTGGAAAAACTCTTGGGCCTGGCCCTCTTGGTCATGACAGCTGGCTCCCTGCTTCGGATTGTAGGTGTAGCAGGGCTCTTTCTTGGAACCATCCTAATCGGTATTTCAGTGGCCATTATCAATGTCCTCCTGCCCAGTCTGGTCTCCGTGCATTTCCCACTTAAGGTTGTGCTCTATACCACCGTCTATATCACCATGATGGGCTTAGCGGGAACGGTCGGTTCAATGGTGGCTGTACCGATTGTAGAAGCTAGTTCCTGGCAGACCTTTGTTATCCTATTGACCCTCTTTGTTGGCCTAGCGGCCCTCATCTGGTTGCCAAACTGGTCCTACAACCATCGCTTTGAGCAAGCCTCCAAAACGACCAAGCAAGGATCACTTTTGAAAAACAAGGCGGCCCTGATTTTTATATGTGAAAGAAATTTCAAATTTTTTCTAAAAATAGCTTGACAGATTAAATTTTTAGGAGTAGAATGTTTACCAGTTAATTAAATAGTTAAGGGGTTATCCATGAAAAAACAAAGTTTATTTTTAGTATTGTTAAGTGTCTTTCTTTTGTGTTTAGGTGCTTGTGGTCAAAAGGAAAGCCAGACAGGAAAAGGGATGAAAATTGTGACCAGTTTTTATCCTATCTACGCTATGGTAAAGGAAGTGTCAGGTGACTTGAATGATGTTCGGATGATTCAGTCAAGTAGTGGGATTCACTCCTTTGAACCTTCGGCAAATGACATCGCGGCCATCTATGATGCAGATGTCTTTGTTTACCATTCTCATACGCTAGAATCTTGGGCAGGAAGTTTAGATCCCAATCTAAAAAAATCTAAAGTGAAGGTTTTAGAGGCTTCAGAGGGAATGACTTTAGACCGCGTCCCAGGGCTAGAAGATGTGGAAGCAGGGGATGGAGTTGATGAAAAAACGCTCTATGACCCTCACACTTGGCTAGATCCTGAAAAAGCTGGCGAAGAAGCTCAGATTATCGCTGATAAACTTTCAGAGGTGGATAGTGAGCATAAAGAAACTTACCAGAAAAATGCGCAAGCCTTTATCAAAAAAGCTCAAGAACTAACTAAGAAATTCCAGCCTAAATTTGAAAAAGCGACTCAGAAAACATTTGTAACACAACATACAGCCTTTTCTTATCTAGCGAAGAGATTTGGACTTAATCAACTTGGTATTGCAGGTATCTCTCCTGAACAAGAACCAAGTCCACGACAACTTACAGAAATTCAGGAATTTGTTAAAACATATAAGGTTAAAACAATTTTTACAGAAAGTAATGCTTCTTCAAAAGTAGCTGAAACTCTTGTCAAATCAACAGGTGTGGGTCTTAAAACTCTGAATCCTTTAGAGGCAGACCCACAAAATGACAAGACTTATTTAGAAAACCTAGAAGAAAATATGAGTGTTCTAGCAGAAGAATTAAAGTGAGAAAAGAATGAAAATCAATAAAAAATATGTAGCGGGTTCAGTGGCAGTTCTTGCCCTAAGTGTTTGTTCCTATGAGCTTGGTCGGTATCAAGCTGGTCAAGTTAAGAAAGATTCTAATCGAGTTGCTTACATAGACGGTGATCAGGCTGGTCAAAAGGCAGAGAACTTGACACCAGATGAAGTCAGTAAGAGAGAGGGAATCAACGCTGAACAAATCGTCATCAAGATTACGGATCAAGGTTATGTGACCTCTCATGGAGACCATTATCATTACTATAATGGCAAGGTTCCTTATGATGCCATCATCAGTGAAGAACTGCTGATGAAAGATCCGAATTATCAGTTGAAGGATGCAGATATTGTTAATGAAATCAAGGGTGGCTATGTGATTAAGGTAGACGGGAAATACTATGTTTACCTTAAAGATGCGGCTCATGCAGACAATATTCGGACAAAAGAAGAGATTAAACGTCAGAAGCAGGAACACAGTCATAATCATGGAGGCGGTTCTAACGATCAGGCGGTAGTTGCTGCCAGAGCCCAAGGACGTTATACAACGGATGATGGTTATATCTTCAATGCATCTGATATCATTGAGGACACGGGTGATGCCTATATCGTTCCTCATGG
This sequence comes from Streptococcus sp. K0074, assembly GCF_048843365.1. Taxonomy (GTDB): domain Bacteria; phylum Bacillota; class Bacilli; order Lactobacillales; family Streptococcaceae; genus Streptococcus; species Streptococcus mitis_BM. The sequence continues at coordinate 1,362,003 of NZ_CP184836.1, read as the reverse complement.
CAATCACTTCCACTATATTCCGAAGAGTGATTTGTCTGCCAGTGAATTAGCTGCTGCCCAAGCCTTCTTATCTGGGAAAGGTGGCCAATTAAGTACGGTTGAATATCGTTCAAGCAGAGCTGAAACAAGATCTAGTGTGAGAATGAGTCAATCTGAGACACCTCAAAATCCTGCAACAGATTCTGAAAGTCAAAGTGAGGATTTAGCTAGTCTTCTTCAAGAATTGTACGCTTTGCCACTTAGCCAACGTCATGTGGAGTCTGATGGCTTGGTATTTGATCCAGCACAGATTACAAAACGTACTGCAAATGGTGTGGCAGTCCCTCACGGGGATCATTTCCATTTCATTCCTTACTCACAAATGTCTGCCTTGGAAGAAAAATTGGCTCGAAATCTTCCAATTGGAGGTCAGCCAGTTCAAAGTCATGATGACAATACGAAACCAAGCAGTACAAATAAACCAAGTTCAACACCAAGTTCAACCATTAAACCAAACTTTAATCTCAATACGCAGGCACCAAATCGAGGAACTGGAGGCGCTTATACAACGGATGATGGGTATGTATTTAGTCCGACAGATGTGATTGAAGATACAGGTGATGCTTTTGTTGTACCACATGGCAATCATTTCCACTATATTCCTAAGAGTGATTTGTCTGCAGGAGAATTAGCTGCAGCCCAAGCTTATTGGAATGGTAAACAGGGCTCACATTCTACTACAAGTTCAAGTAAACCAAGTAGTGATAATGCTAAACCAGCCCAACCAAGTTTGACAGAGACTCCAAACCTGACTGTCACTCCAACTTATCATCAAAATCAAGGGGAAGACATTTCAACACTTTTAAGTGAATTGTATGCCAAACCTTTATCAGAACGACATGTAGAATCTGATGGCTTAGTCTTTGATCCAGCACAAATCATCAAACGTACAGCTAACGGTGTAGCAGTGCCTCACGGAGACCATTATCACTTTATTCCTTATTCACAAATGTCCCCTTTGGAAGAAAAATTGGCTCGTATGATAGCTATCAAGGGACAAAATGGCAGTGTCTTGCCAAGTGTTACTCCTCTGAAGCCAGCCCCTACTACCAAACCTCTGGCACCAGTGGAAAATAAACTGACTGAACTTGATGTCAACCAGGTTGTTAGAAAAGTTGGCGAAGGATATATTATCGAGGATAAGGGCGTTAGTCGTTATGTTCTAGCTAAAGATTTGGCCAAGGATAAGATTGATGCTATTGAAAATCTTCTGTCTAAGAAAACTCAAGAGACACACACTCTAGTTGCGAAGAAAGAAAATGTCGCTCCTCGTGATCAAGAATTTTATGATAAAGCATATAATTTATTGGCCGAGGCTCATAAAGCCTTGTCTGAAAATAAGGGTCGTACTTCTGATTTCCAATCCTTAGACAAATTAGCAGAACGCTTGAATGATGAATCTTCTAATAAAGGAAAATTAGTAGATGATTTATTGGCATTCCTAGCACCAATTACCCATCCAGAACGTCTTGGTAAACCAAATTCTCAAATTGAATATACCGAAAACGAAGTCCGTATTGCACAATTAGCTGATAAGTATACAACCTCAGATGGCTACATTTTTGACGAACATGATATTATCAGTGATGAAGGAGATGCCTATGTAACGCCTCATATGGGTCATAGTCACTGGATTGGAAAAGATAGCCTTTCTGATAAGGAAAAAGCAGCTGCTCAATCTTATACTAAAGAAAAAGGTATCCTACCTCCATCTCCAGATGCAGACGCTCAAGCAAATCCAACTGGAGATAGTGCAGCGGCCATTTACAATCGTGTGAAAGGTGAGAAACGAATTCCACTCGTTCGACTTCCATACATGGTAGAGCATACAGTTGAGATAAAAAATGGTAATTTAATCATTCCTCATAAGGATCATTACCATAACATTAAATTTGCTTGGTTTGATGATCACTCATACAAGGCTCCAAACGGTTATACCTTGGAAGATTTATTTGCGACGATTAAGTATTATGTTGAACATCCTGACGAACGTCCACATTCTAATGATGGATGGGGCAATGCCAGCGAGCATGTCTTAGGTAAGAAAGACCACAGTGAAGATCCAAATAAGAACTTCAAAGCAGATGAAGAGCCAGTAGAGGAAACACCTGCTGAACCAGAAGTCCCTCAAGTAGAGACTGAAAAAGTAGAAGCCAAGCTCAAAGAAGCAGAAGCTTTACTTGCTAAAGTAACAGATGCTAGTTTGAAAGCCAATGCAACGGAAACTCTAGCTGGTTTACGAAATAATCTGAGTCTCCAAACCTTGGATAATAATGGTATCATGACAGAAGCAGAGAAACTACTTGCTTTGTTAAAAGGTAGTAATCTTACATCTGTAAGCAAAGAAAAATAAACTAATGAAAAATGAAAGTCTCGATAAAGAGGCTTTCATTTTTATTATGTGTATACGAAAAATTCTTGACAAGTAATACTAAAAAGAGTAAACTATTAACTAGTTAATTAACCGGTTCATCGTTTTGTGGTGAATCAAATAGGCTTAAGAAAAGAGAAAAGAATGAAAATCAATAAAAAATATGTGGCGGGTTCAGTGGCAGTTCTTGCCCTAAGTGTTTGTTCCTATGAACTTGGACGGTACCAAGCTGGTCAAGTTAAGAAAGATTCTAATCGAGTTGCTTATATAGATGGTGACCAGGCTGGTCAAAAGGCAGAAAATTTGACACCAGATGAAGTCAGTAAGAGAGAGGGAATCAACGCCGAACAAATTGTTATCAAGATTACGGATCAAGGTTATGTGACCTCTCATGGAGACCATTATCATTACTATAATGGTAAGGTTCCTTATGATGCCATCATCAGTGAAGAATTGCTGATGAAAGATCCGAATTATCAGTTGAAGGATGCAGACATTGTCAATGAAATCAAGGGTGGTTATGTGATTAAGGTAGACGGGAAATACTATGTTTACCTTAAGGATGCTGCCCACGCGGACAATATTCGGACAAAAGAAGAGATTAAACGTCAGAAGCAGGAACATAGTCATAATCATGGAGGCGGTTCTAACGATCAGGCGGTAGTTGCTGCCAGAGCTCAAGGACGCTATACAACGGATGATGGTTATATCTTCAATGCCTCTGATATCATTGAGGATACGGGTGATGCCTATATCGTTCCTCATGGAAATCACTTCCACTATATTCCTAAGAGTGACTTGTCTGCCAGTGAATTAGCTGCTGCTCAAGCCTTCTTATCTGGAAAAGGTGGTCAATTAAGTACGGTTGAATATCGTTCAAGCAGGGGAGAAACAAGATCTAATGTGAGAACGATTCAAGCTGAAACTCCGCAAAATCCTACAACAGATTCTGAAAGTCAAAGTGAGGATTTAGCTAGTCTTCTTCAAGAATTGTACGCTTTGCCACTTAACCAACGTCATGTGGAGTCTGATGGATTAGTATTTGACCCAGCACAGATTACAAAACGTACTGCCAATGGTGTGGCAGTTCCTCACGGAGATCATTTCCATTTCATTCCTTACTCACAAATGTCTGCTTTGGAAGAAAAATTGGCTCGAAATCTACTAATTGGAGGTCAGCCAGTTCAAAGTCATTCTGACAATACGAAACCAAGCAGTCCTGAGAAAACAAGTTCAACACCAAGTTCACCGATTAAACCAAACTTTAATCTCAATACGCAGGCACCAAATCGAGGAACTGGAGGCGCTTATACAACGGATGATGGGTATGTCTTTAGTCCGACAGATGTGATTGAAGATACAGGTGACGCTTTTGTTGTACCGCACGGCAATCATTTCCACTATATACCTAAGAGTGATTTGTCAGCAGGAGAATTGACTGCAGCCCAAGCCTATTGGAATGGGAAGCAGGGCTCACATTCTGCCACAAGTTCAAGTAAACCAAGTAGTGATAATGCTAAACCAGTTCAACCAAGTTTGACAGAGACTCCAAACCTGACTGTCACCCCAACATATCATCAAAATCATGGGGAAGATATTCCAACACTTTTAAGTGAATTGTATGCCAAACCTTTATCAGAACGCCATGTGGAATCTGATGGATTAGTCTTTGATCCGGCACAAATCATCAAACGTACAGCAAACGGTGTTGCAGTGCCACACGGAGACCATTATCACTTTATTCCTTATTCACAAATGTCTGATTTAGAGCAGAAGATTGCAAGAATGATTCCACTTCATTATAGTTCAAGTCATTGGTTACCATCAAGACCAAATCTAATCCCTGCTCCAGAGACTACCCCAGTACCAAGTCCACAACCTGTACCAAATCCTCAATCATCTCCAAGCAATCCATTTGATGGAAAATTGGTTAAACAGGCTGTTCGAAAGGTAGCTGATGGTTATGTCTTTGAAGAGAATGGAACCTCGCGTTATATCTCTACTAAAGAGCTTTCAGCAGAAACTGTTGTAGCCATTGATAATAAACTTGCCAAACAAGAAAGTTTGTCTCATGTGTTAGGAGCTAAGAAAAGTACTATCCCTTCTAGTGATCAAGAATTTTACAACAAGGTTTATGATTTACTAGCAAAAGTTCATCAAAATTTGATTTCTAATAAAGGTCGCCAAGCTGATTTTGAAACTTTGGATACACTTTTGGAACGTCTTAATGACGTCTCAAGCGATAAAGTCAAGTTAGTTGATGATATTCTTACCTTCCTAGCACCAATTACCCATCCAGAGCGACTTGGCAAACCAAATGCTCAAATTGCTTATACGGACGATGAAATTAAATTAGCGAAATTAGCAGGTAAGTATACAACAGAAGATGGCTATATCTTTGATCCTCGTGATATAACTAGCGATGAAGGCGATGCCTATGTAACTCCACATATGACTCATAGTCATTGGATTAAGAAAGAAAGTTTGTCTGAAGCTGAAAGAGCAGCAGCTCAGGCTTATGCTAAAGAGAAAGGTTTGATGCCTCCTTCAACAGATAATCAGGGGTCAGGAAATACTGAGGTTAAAGGAGTAGAAGCAATCTATAATAAAGTAAAGGCAGCTAAGAAGGTTCCACTGGATCACATGCCTTACAATCTCCAACATACTGTTGAAGTCAAAAACGGAAGCTTGATTATTCCCCATTATGATCATTACCATAACATTAAATTTGCTTGGTTTGACGAAGGACTCTATGAGGCACCTAAGGGTTATAGCCTTGAGGATCTCTTTGCAACTGTAAAATATTATGTAGAACATCCAGACGAACGTCCTCACTCAGATAATGGTTGGGGAAATGCCAGCGACCATGTTCGTAAAAATAAGCCAGAAGACAGTAAACCTGATGAAGATAAGAAACATGATGAAGTAAGTGAGCCAACTCGCCCTGAATCTGATGAAAAAGAGAATCACGCAGGTTTAAATCCTTCAGCAGATAATCTTTATAAACCAAGCACTGATGAAGACGAGACAGAGGGAGTAGCTAACGATACAACAGACGAAGCTGAAGTCCCTCAAGTAGAGACTGAAAAAGTAGAAGCCAAGCTTAAAGAAGTAGAAGCTTTACTTGATAAAGTAACGGATGCTAGCTTGAAAAACAATGTGACAGAGAGCCTAGCTGGTTTACGAAATAATCTTAGTCTCCAAACCATGGATAATAATGGCATCATGGCAGAAGCAGAGAAATTACTTGCTTTGTTAAAAATGTAGTGAGTCAGTTACGACGAAACCAGAAGCATAAGTTTATCCTGTTAAATCAAAATGATGTAAGAGTCAGTAGCAATACTGGCTTTTATTTGTCTTGCTCCGTAAGGTTCAGACTAAATAAACTACCTGATTTTTTGAGGGAATTTGGCTTCATTTAGGAGAAATCAATCTATATCCAAGGTTAGTAACTTAATCATAGGTCTTCCTTTGTTAGAGAAGATAATGGTAAAAGGGTAGGGGCTAATTGATTTTACAGTTTAAGATGTTTTGATAACAATTCATGATTTGAAGAGGATATTTTGTAAAGAGATGCTATACTAAATTTGTTATACAGTTAAGTCAACCATTATATTCAATAATCTAGTCAAGGAAAACAGAGGATTTAAGATGAAAAAACGGACTATTCAGATTTTACTAGCATTGTCCTTAATTTTTTACAACTCAACTTGGTTTTGGAGGCTTTTCAATCATCTCGCAAAGCCCTATCTACCAGCAAGTCGTGAATTTTTTCAGATTCTGCTTTTGATGGAGAGTGTAATTCTTTTATTAGCGGTCATCTATCTACTAGTTTTTGCTGGAAAGAAAACTTTTCATTTCAAGTGGCAGTTAAGGTACTTTATCTACCTTTTACTGGGCTACATCATGTCGTACATGACGGACTTCCTCTTGTCTTATTTCATACCCTCGTCTTCAAATCAAATTTCTTTGAATGAAACGATAGAAATGATAGGGAGACAGGAATTACCCTATTTCTTGCTCATGGCTTGCTTCATCGGCCCTATTGCTGAGGAATTGATTTATCGCGGTGTGCTTATGACAACCTTTTTCAAAAACTCGCCTTGGTATGGAGATGTCTTGCTTTCTGCTATTATTTTCGGTTATATTCATGTCAATTTTGCTTTAACACCTCTTGCTTTTTTCATTTATGCTAGTGGAGGTCTCATTTTAGCTCTATTGTATCGCATAACTAAAAATGTCTACTATCCAATACTAGTTCATATTTTCATCAATATCACTGCCTTCTGGAATGTATGGTTACTCCTATTTTCAGGAAGTTAGCTTACTAAAACAATGTCGGAACTTTCCGGCATTTTCTTTTCAACAGATGAGCAAGAACTGATTATTTTCAGACTTAGGTGGCTAATCATGGTATAATAAAAGGTAATGAAAAATTCCAACGAGGCAGAGATGAAATTACTTTATACTGATATTCGGACTTCTTTGACAGAAATTCTAACTAGAGAGGCAGAGGAGCTTGTTGCTGCTGGCAAGCGAGTCTTCTACATCGCCCCCAACTCTCTTTCATTTGAAAAGGAACGTGCCGTGCTGGAATGCTTGCCCCAGCAGGCTTCTTTTGCGATTACCGTCACGCGCTTTGCTCAAATGGCTCGTTACCTAATCTTGAATGATTTGCCTGCCAAGACCAGTCTTGATGATATTGGTCTTGGGATGGCCTTTTACAAATGCCTTGCCGAACTTGATCCTAAGGATTTACGTGTTTATGGAGCTATCAAGCAAGATCCTCAATTTATCCAGCAGTTGATTGATCTTTATCACGAGATGACGACTGCTCAAATGAGTTTTTTGGACTTGGAGAGTTTGACGGATGAGGATAAGCAAGCAGACTTACTCTTGATTTTTGAGAAAGTAACGGCCTATCTTAACCAAGGGCAGTTAGCTCAGGGAAGTCAGTTATCCCATTTGATTGAGGCTATTGAGAATGACAATGTAAGTAGTGATTTTCGCCAGATTTCCTTAGTCATTGATGGATTTACCCGTTTTTCTGCTGAGGAAGAGCGAATTGTGGACTTACTTCATGGAAAGGGTGTTAAGATTGTTATCGGGGCTTATGCTACTAAGAAAGCCTATACCAGTCCATTCGCTGAAGGCAATCTCTACCAAGCCAGTGTGGAGTTTCTCCATCATCTAGCTGCTAAATACCAAACTCCTGCTCAAGACCGTTCTCAGACTCATGAGAAGATGGATAGTTTTAACAAGGCCTCTCGTTTGCTAGAGTCTTCTTATGACTTTTCAGAACTCACCTTGGATGTCGATGAGAAGGATTGTGAAAACTTACAAATCTGGTCTTGCTTGACTCAAAAAGAAGAGTTAGAGTTGGTAGCCCGTAGCATTCGTCAGAAATTGCATGAGAACTCAGACCTGAGTTACAAGCATTTTCGTATTCTCTTGGGGGATGTAGCTTCTTATCAGTTATCTCTTAAAACCATTTTTGACCAGTACCAGATTCCTTTCTATCTTGGTAGAAGCGAATCCATGGCTCATCATCCCTTGACACAGTTTGTCGAGTCTATTTTAGCTTTAAAACGCTATCGTTTCCGTCAGGAGGATTTGATTAACCTTCTTAGAACAGGTCTGTATACTGATCTTAGTCAAGCTGATATTGATGCTTTTGAGCAATATATCCGCTATCTTGGTATCAATGGCTTACCAGCCTTTCAGCAAACCTTTACCAAATCCCACCATGGAAAATTTAATCTGGAACGTTTAAATGCTCTTCGTCTGCGTATTTTAACACCTCTTGAGACTCTTTTTGCTAGCCGAAAACAAAAGGCTGAAAATCTCTTGCAAAAGTGGAATGTCTTTCTAAAAGAAAGTTCCCTAACCAAGCAGTTGCAAGACTTGACAGCCACTATGGAAGCTGTAGAACAGGAAAGACAAACCGAAGTTTGGAAAGCCTTCTGTCATGTTTTAGAGCAATTTGCGACTGTTTTTGCTGGTTCACAGGTTAGTCTAGAGGACTTCCTAGCCTTGCTACATTCTGGAATGAGTTTGTCCCAATACCGTACTATTCCAGCGACAGTGGACACTGTCCTGGTGCAGAGTTACGATTTGATTGCACCACTGACTGCTGACTTTGTATACGCCATTGGGCTAACTCAGGACAATTTACCAAAAATCGCGCAAAACACCAGTCTTTTGACAGACGAAGAAAGACAAAATTTAAACCAAACGACTGAAGAGGGAGCGAAATTGCTGATTGCCAGCAGTGAAAACCTCAAGAAAAATCGCTATACTATGCTTTCCTTGGTCAATTCTGCTCGTAAGCAGTTGGTCTTGTCAGCTCCAAGCCTTTTTAATGAAAGTGAAAGCAAGGAGTCAGCCTATCTTCAAGAGCTAGTCCATTTTGGATTTAGTCGGAAAGAGAAGAGGATGAATCACAAAGGGCTGTCTAAGGAAGATATGGGGTCATATCACAGTCTTTTGTCCAGTCTGGTTGCCTATCACCAGCAGGGCGAGACGAATGATACTGAGCAAGATTTGACCTTTGTCAAGGTTCTGGCGCGTGTCATGGGTAAAAAACTAGACCAGCAAGGTCTGGAAAATCCAGCCCTCCCAACCAGTCCAAGCAGTAAGCAGTTAGCTAAGGACACCTTGCAAGCGCTCTATCCTACTGATCAGGAGTTTTACCTGTCTACCTCTGGTTTGACGGAGTTTTACCGGAACCAATACAGTTATTTTCTTCGCTACGTTTTAGGCTTGCAGGAGGAATTACGTTTGCGTCCAGATGCCCGTAGTCATGGGAATTTCTTACACCGCATTTTTGAACGCGCCTTGCAGTTACCTGATGAAGATTCCTTTGACAACCGTCTAGAACAAGCTATCCAAGAAACCAGTCAAGAACGCGAATTTGAAGCAATTTATCAGGAAAGTTTGGAAGCCCAGTTTACCAAGGAAGTTTTGCTTGATGTGGCGCGGACGACTGGACATATTCTCCGACACAATCCAGCCATCGAAACCATTAAAGAGGAAGCGAATTTCGGTGGGAAAGAGCAAGCCTTTATTCAATTGGACAATGGACGCAGTGTCTTTGTACGAGGTAAGGTGGACCGGATTGACCGTTTGAAAGCTGATGGAGCGATAGGAGTAGTAGACTACAAGTCGAGTCTAACTCAGTTCCAGTTTCCTCAATTCTTTAATGGACTCAATTCCCAACTGCCAACCTATCTAGCTGCCTTAAAAAGAGAAGGGGAGCAGAACTTTTTTGGTGCCATGTACTTGGAAATGGCTGAACCTGTCCAATCTCTGATGGCCGTTAAAAGTCTGGCAGGTGCAGTAGTAGAAGCTAGCAAGTCAATGAAATACCAAGGCATCTTTTTAGAAAAAGAAAGCAGTCATTTGGGCGAATTTTACAACAAAAACAAGGCCAATCAGCTCACAGATGAGGAATTCCAGCTCCTACTGGATTACAATTCCCATCTTTACAAGAAAGCTGCTGAGAAGATTTTAGCAGGCCAGTTCGCCATTAATCCTTATACTGAAAATGGCAGAAGCATTGCCCCATACGTCCAGCAACATCAAGCCATTACTGGCTTTGAAGCCAATTATCACTTGGGTCAAGCCCGTTTCCTAGAAAAGTTGGACTTGGCTGACGGCAAGCGTCTGGTCGGAGAAAAACTCAAGCAAGCTTGGTTTGAAAAAATAAGAGAGGAGTTGAATCGATGAAGCCTATTCCCTTTTTAACTGAGAAGGAAATTCAAAAATTGCAAGAAGCAGAAGCGCATTTGAGCAAGGAACAAAAGAAAACTGCCGAGCAAATCGAAGCCATCTACACTTCTGGTCAGAATATCCTGGTTTCAGCATCGGCTGGTTCGGGGAAGACTTTTGTCATGGCAGAGCGCATTCTAGATCAATTGGCGCGCGGTGTCGAAATTTCTCAACTCTTTATCTCAACCTTTACTGTCAAGGCTGCCACCGAGCTTAAAGAACGTTTGGAGAAAAAAATCAGCCAACAAATCCAAGAAAGTAGCGATGTTGACCTCAAACAACACTTAGGTAAACAGTTGGCAGACCTACCCAACGCAGCTATCGGAACCATGGACTCTTTTACCCAAAAATTCCTTGGCAAACATGGCTATCTGATTGATATTGCGCCTAATTTCAGGATTTTACAAAACCAGAGCGAGCAACTACTTCTAAAAAACGAAGTTTTTCATGAGGTTTTTGAAGCCCATTACCAAGGTAAGCAGAAAGAGACCTTTAGTCATTTGCTGAAAAACTTTGCTGGACGTGGCAAGGATGAACGGGGGCTACGCCAGCAAGTCTATAAAATTTATGACTTCCTCCAATCCACCAGCAACCCTCAAAAGTGGCTGAGTGAATCTTTCCTCAAAGGCTTTGAGAAAGCTGATTTTACCAGTGAAAAAGAAAAACTGACTGAGCAAATCAAACAAGCCCTTTGGGATTTGGAAAGCTTTTTCCGTTACCATCTGGATAATGATGCCAAGGAGTTTGCAAAGGCTGCTTATCTAGAGAATGTTCAGTTGATTCTGGATGAAATTGGCTCCCTAAATCAGGAGTCCGATAGTCAGGCTTATCAGGCAGTACTTGCGCGTGTCGTCGCCATTTCAAAAGAGAAAAACGGCCGATCTCTGACTAATGCCAGTCGTAAGGCTGATTTGAAGCCACTGGCCGATGCCTACAACGAAGAGAGAAAGACCCAGTTTGCTAAACTAGGACAACTGTCAGACCAGATAATCATTCTCGACTATCAAGAACGTTATCATGGAGATACATGGGAACTAGCTAAGACTTTCCAAACCTTCATGAGTGATTTTGTAGAGGCTTATCGTCAGCGTAAACGCCAGGAAAACGCCTTTGAATTTGCTGATATCAGCCATTACACCATTGAGATTTTAGAGAAATTCCCGCAAGTTCGTGAGGCTTATCAGGAACGCTTCCACGAAGTCATGGTCGATGAGTATCAGGATACCAACCATATTCAAGAACGGATGTTGGAGTTGCTGTCTAATGGCCACAATCGCTTTATGGTGGGAGATATCAAGCAGTCTATCTATCGTTTCCGTCAGGCAGATCCGCAGATTTTCAATGAAAAATTCCAACGCTATGCGCAAAATCCACAAGAAGGCAAGCTAATTCTCCTCAAGGAAAATTTCCGTAGTAGTTCAGAAGTACTATCAGCAACCAATGATGTATTTGAACGTCTCATGGACCAAGAGGTCGGCGAAATCAACTATGATAACATGCACCAGCTTGTTTTTGCCAATAGCAAACTGACTCCCAATCCAGACAACAAGGCAGAATTTCTCCTCTATGACAAGGACGACACAGGTGAGGAAGAAGAGGGGCAGGCAGAAACGAAACTAACAGGCGAAATGCGCTTGGTTATCAAGGAGATTCTTAAACTTCATCAGGAAAAAGGTGTTGCCTTTAAAGAAATTGCTCTTCTGACCTCCAGCCGCAGTCGTAATGACCAGATTCTTCTCGCCCTGTCTGAGTACGGGATTCCTGTCAAAACAGACGGTGAGCAAAACAATTATCTCCAATCCCTAGAAGTGCAAGTCATGCTGGACACCCTTCGTGTCATTCACAATCCTCTTCAAGACTATGCCTTGGTTGCCCTTATGAAGTCTCCTATGTTTGGCTTTGATGAGGACGAGTTAGCACGTTTATCTCTTCAGAAAGCAGAGGATAAAGTCCACGAAAATTTCTATGAGAAACTAGTAAATGCTCAAAAACTGGTAAGTAGTCAAAAAGGCTTGATTCAAACAGCTCTAGCTGAGAAACTAAAGCAATTCATGGATATCTTGGCTTCTTGGCGCTTGTATGCCAAAACCCACTCCCTCTATGACCTGATTTGGAAGATTTACAACGACCGTTTTTATTATGACTATGTTGGAGCTTTGCCAAATGGTCCTGCTAGACAGGCCAATCTCTATGCCCTAGCACTGCGTGCTGATCAGTTTGAAAAGAGCAATTTCAAAGGTTTGTCGCGTTTTATTCGTATGATTGACCAAGTCTTGGAAGCCCAGCACGATTTGGCAAGCGTAGCCATCGCACCTCCAAAAGATGCAGTAGAGCTCATGACAATCCACAAAAGTAAAGGACTGGAGTTTCCTTACGTCTTTATCCTCAATATGGATCAAGATTTCAACAAGCAAGACAGCATGTCAGAGATCATTCTCAGTCGTCAGAATGGTCTTGGTGTCAAATATATTGCCAAAATGGATACAGGAGCAGTGGAAGATCACTATCCTAAAACCATCAAACTCTCCATTCCTAGTCTGACCTATAGGCAGAACGAAGAGGAATTACAGCTGGCAAGTTATTCTGAGCAAATGCGTCTCCTCTACGTTGCCATGACGCGTGCTGAGAAAAAGCTCTATCTTGTCGGTAAGGGATCTCGTGAAAAGCTGGAATCCAAAGAATACCCAGCAGCTAAAAATGGGAAACTAAATAGCAACACTAGACTTCAAGCAAGGAATTTCCAAGATTGGATTTGGGCTATCAGTAAAGTATTTGCCAAGGATCATCTCAACTTTAGCTATCGTTTTGTTGGTGAAGATCAGCTGACTAGAGAAGCTATTGGTCAGTTGGAAAACAAAAGTCCTCTCCAAGCTAGCTCCCAAGCAGACAATCGCCAGTCAGAAACCATTAAAGAAGCTCTTGAAATGCTGAAAGAAGTAGAAGTATATAATACTCTTCACCGCGCAGCTATTGAACTTCCTAGTGTTCAAACCCCAAGTCAAATCAAGAAATTCTACGAACCAGTTATGGATATGGAAGGTGTCGAGATTGCAGGTCAAGGCCAGTCAGTAGACAAGAAAATCAACTTTGATTTGCCAGATTTTTCAACCAAAGGAAAGGTAACAGGAGCTGAGATTGGTAGTGCTACCCACGAACTCATGCAGAGAATCGACCTCAGTCAGCAACCAACACTTGCTAGCCTAACAGAAACTCTCAAACAAGTTCAAACCAGCCAAGCTGTCAGGGAAAAAATTAATCTTGCTAAAATTCTTGCATTCTTTGATACAGCACTCGGTCAGGAAATTCTCGCTAATACCAACCATCTTTATCGCGAGCAACCTTTCTCCATGCTCAAAAGAGACCAAAAGAGTCAGGAAGACTTTGTTGTCCGTGGTATCCTTGATGGCTATCTGCTTTACGAGGACAGAATTGTTCTGTTCGACTATAAGACAGACCGCTATGATGAACCAAGTCAACTCATAGACCGTTATCGTGGTCAGTTATCCCTATACGGAGAGGCTTTATCTCGAGCCTATTCGATTGAAAATATTGAGAAATACTTGATTTTACTAGGTAAAGACGAGGTTCAAGTTGTAAAAGTATAATTTAGAAAGGAGACCACATGACACTTCCAGTTAGAAAATCCCTACATGATGCGGTTTTACAGGCTTCAAAAGCTGATACTTGGTAACAAGCTACCAAGGAATGGAATGAAGTTTCCTTGATTTTTAACGGTATCGGCCGTAGCAATTGTGTCTGTGGGAATGCCATCAAGTACGCCTACGAACTCTTTAACGGTGTCACAGGCCAACGCCTCTTTCCGATCGGTAGCGACTGTGTTCGTCATTTCCATAGATTGACTCTTGACCAGCAATTGGAAGAGGAAGAAAAACTGCTCAGAAAGGTTGAAAATTTGACCAGAAAAGCTCAGAAAAAGGAAAAAATCAAGGTCAATAAAAGTGACTTTGACGAGCGACTTCTAAAATGGCTCTGGGAAAAAGGTGTTTTCAAACCCAATCGTGGCAATCAATTTGCGCCTGAGAGAGACTACCAGATCTTCCTAGAAGTCTTTCAAGGAGGAAGTTGGACCAAGGCAGAGCCCAAGAAGAAGGCTCGGATGGAAGAAGTCCTTGAAAAGTATATCAAACCCTTTTTACTTGGAAAACCAGATGACCAACTCTACCTTGTCAAGCTAGGTAAGGAGAAAATTGACTACGAACAAGAACTCCGTATCCAAGCAGAGAAAGAGCGCAAGAAGAGGGATAAAATCGCCAAGCAGTATGCAGACAATCTAGTTCTAGCTATGGGCCCAGCAGAGCGTGCCTACCAAGATTACTTTGGATTTACAGAGACCCTGACTCAAGAAGAACGCAAGTGGGAGAAAATTCTTTTTGGTAAAAATAGAACAGAACGGGCTATCAAGGCCAAACAATACCAAAAAGAGCTGGAAAAAGACCAACGAATTGCAAGTCAGGATCTAATTGAAAGAAAGCAGAAGCAGAACTGGCTCCTCAATTCCTATTTCCGTGAGCTTCCTGAAGAAAAAGCCCGATTTTCTAGGCTCTTATTAGAATATCGAAAAAGTGGTGAAGTACCCTTTTCAACCGCATACCTTTCAGATCATCTCATCGACTTTTTCTATAAAATGAAAGCCTTTGAATTTGAAATCGCACCAGAACAAGTCCGAGACTTTTTAAAAGAAAGCCTTCAGACAGAACATCTATCCTCAGCACAAGAAAGCTGGATAGAAGGGATTCTTATCAACTGCATCAAACCATTTTTAGAACGATTATTGATATGAGTAACACCTACCGTGGAAATTCCATGGTAGGTTACATTTTATCCAAAAAAATAATAGGGAGTTACAAAACTACTGCTTGGTATTTTATATATAAAACAAAGTACGAAAGCGCAACGCAATTTTAAGACTTTTTTGTAAATTAAGAGTATAATTAAAGTATGCTACTTTTTTATAAGATAACAAGCTAATATAATAAAGTTTGCCTTACATATTTAAAAATTTTATTTCAAGGAGGAATAATGGAAAAGTATTATGGTGAAAAACAAGAGCGTTTTTCATTTAGAAAATTATCAGTAGGACTTGTATCTGCAACGATTTCAAGTTTATTTTTTATGTCTGTATTAGCTAATTCATCTGTGGATGCTCAAGAAACTACAGGGGTTCACTATAAATATGTGACAGAGTCAGAGCTATCATCAGATGAGAAGATGCAGCTTGTATATGATATTCCGACATACATGGAGAATGATGATGAAACTTATTATCTTGTTTATAAGTTAAATTCCCAAAATCAACTGGCGGAATTGCCAAATACTGGAAGCAAGAATGAGATGCAAGCCTTAGTTGCTGGTACTAGCTTAGCTGCTTTGGGGATTTTAATTTTTGCTGTTTCTAAGAAAAAAGTTAAGAATAAAACAGTATTACATTTAGTATTGGTTGCAGGAATAGGAAATGGTGTCTTAGTTTCAGCTCATGCTTTAGAAAATAATCTTTTGCTAAATTACAATACTGACTATGAATTGACCTCTGGAGAAAAATTACCTCTTCCTAAAGACATTTCAGGTTACACATATATTGGATATATCAAAGAGGGGAAAACGACTTCTGATTCTGAAGTAAGTAATCAAAAGAGTTCAGTTGCCACTCCTACAAAACAACAAAAGGTGGATTATAATGTTACACCGAATTTTGTAGAGAATCCATCAACAGTACAAGCTATTCAGGAACAAACACCTGTTTCTTCAACTAAGCCGACAGAAGTTCAAGTAGTTGAAAAACCTTTCTCTACTGAATTAATCAATCCAAGAAAAGAAGAGAAACAATCTTCAGATTCTCAAGCACAGTTGGCAGAACATAAGAATATAGAAACGAAGAAAGACGAGAAGGTTTCTCCAAAAGAAAAGACTGGGGTAAATACATTAAATCCACAGGATGAAGTTCTATCTGGCCAGTTGAATAAACCTGAACTCTTATATCGTGAGGAAACTATAGAGACAAAAATAGATTTTCAAGAAGAAATTCAAGAAAATCCTGATTTAGCTGAAGGAACTGTAAGAGTAAAACAAGAAGGTAAATTAGGTAAGAAAGTTGAAGTCATCAGAATATTCTCTGTAAACAATGAAGAGGTTTCACGAGAAATTGTTTCAACTTCAACGACTGAGCCTGTTACAAGAATAGTCGAAAAAGGTACTAAAAAAGCTCAAGTTATAAAGGAACAACCTGAGACTGGTGCAGAACATAAGGAAGTACAGTCTGGAGCTATTGTTGAACCCGCAATTCAGCCTGAACTACCAGCAGCTGTAGTAACCGACAAAGGTGAGCCAGCAGTCCAACCAGAGTTGCCAGAAGCAGTTGTAACAGATAAAGGTGTACCAGAAGTCCAACCAGCGTTACCCGAAGCTGTTGTAACTGAAAAAGGCGAACCAGCAGTCCAACCAGAGCTACCGGAAGCGGTTGTGACTGACAAAGGTGAGACTGAGGTTCAACCAGAGTCGCCAGATACTGTGGTAAGTGATAAAGGAGAACCTGAACAGGTGGCACCGCTTCCAGAATATAAAGGACCACAAGCCGGAGCTATTGTTGAACCAGAGCAGGTAGCACCACTACCAGAATACACAGGTCCACAGGCAGGGGCAGTAGTTGAACCTGCAATCCAACCAGAGTTACCCGAAGCAGTTGTTACAGACAAGGGTGAACCAGAAGTTCAGCCAGCGTTACCCGAAGCAGTTGTAACTGAAAAAGGCGAACCAGCAGTCCAACCAGAGCTACCGGAAGCGGTTGTGACTGACAAAGGTGAGACTGAGGTTCAACCAGAGTCGCCAGATACCGTGGTAAGTGATAAAGGTGAACCTGAACAGATAGCACCACTACCAGAATATACAGGAGTTCAGGCTGGAGCGATAGTAGAACCAGAGCAGGTAGAAGCACCGAAGGAATACACAGGAGTGCAAGCCGGAGCAATAGTAGAACCAGAACAAGTAGCCCCCCTACCAGAATATACAGGAGTACAAGCTGGAGCGATAGTAGAACCAGAGAAGGTAGAAGCACCGAAAGAATACACAGGAGTGCAAGCCGGAGCAATAGTAGAACCAGAACAAGTAGCCCCCCTACCAGAATACACAGGCCCACAGGCCGGAGCAATAGTAGAACCAGAACAGGTAGATCCACTTCCTGAATACAAGGGGAATATTGAGCAACTAAAACCTGAAACTCCCGTTGAGAAGCCAAAAGAAACAGATCCAGAGAAAACACTTGAATTAAGAAATGTTTCTGATATTGAATTGTATAGTCATCAAACGAATGGAACTTACAAACAACATGTTTCTTTGGACAGTGTTCCAAGTAATCCAGATACTTATTTTGTAAAGGTAAAATCTTCTGCGTTTAAAGATGTTTACCTTCCGGTTGCATCTATATCCGAGGAGTTAAAAGATGGACGCACATTTTATAAAATTACAGCGAGAGTTGATAAACTCCAGCAGGAGATAGACCATAAATATGTTGAAAATTTCAGTTTCTATTTAGCTAAGAAGACTACAGAGGAAACGACAAACTTTACTTCCTTTAGTAATCTAGTTCATGCCATCAACCAAAATCTTGGTGGAACCTATTATTTATCAGCTAGCTTGAATGCTAACGAAATGGAACTGGAGTCTGATGCGAAGTCTTATATTAAGGGCAACTTTACTGGTAGGTTGATTGGTGAAAAAGATGGCAAACATTATGCTATCTATAATTTGAAAAAACCTTTATTTAACAACTTAAGTAATGCTACAGTAGAAAAACTGAGCCTGAAAAATGTCTCTATTTCAGGAAAGAATGATATCGGTTCACTGGCAAATGAAGCTAAAAATGGGACAAAAATTAACCAGGTTCATGTCGACGGTGTCTTAGCTGGGGAACGTGGTATTGGTGGATTGCTTGCCAAGTCCGAACAATCAACCATCACTGACAGTAGTTTCAAGGGAAGGATTATTAATACCTATGAAACAACTGCTACCTACAATATTGGTGGCTTGGTTGGACATTTGACAGGTGAAAACGCGTCTATTGCTAAATCCAAAGCTACAATAGCCATTTCATCAAATGCAAATAGTTCAGATCAGACTGTCGGTGGTCTTGTGGGACTTGTGGACAATGATGCACATGTCCGTGATAGTTATGCTGAGGGAGATATTAATAATGTCAAACAGTTCGGAGAAGTCGCTGGTGTAGCAGGCTATTTATGGGATCGAACTTCTGGTAAGGAACAGCATGCTGGAAGCTTGACCAATGTTCTTAGCGATGTCAATGTAACAAACGGGAACGCCATCACCGCTTACCACTATAACAATATGAAGGTGACAGCTACATTCAGCAATAAAGCTAATAGAGTTATCAAAGTTGCCTTGGAAAACGATGAAGTCGTCAGCAAGGAATCCTTTGAAGAAAGAGGAAAGATGCTAGATGATTCTCAAATTGCAAGCAAGAAAGCAGAAATCAATCCTCTCACCCCACCAACAGTGGAGCCCCTTTCAACAAGTGGCAATAAAGAAAGTGATTTTTCTAAGGTAGCCAATTATCAAGCTAAGCGAGCCTTGGCTTATAAGAACATTGAAAAATTGTTACCTTTCTATAACAAGGCAACCATCGTCAAATATGGAAATCTGGTCAATGAGAACAGTCTTTTATATCAGAAAGAACTCTTGTCATCAGTCATGATGAAGGATAACCAAGTCATCACAGACATTGTTTCCAACAAACAGACTGCAAACAAACTCTTGCTGCACTACAAGGATCATTCATCTGAAAAACTCAATCTCAAGTATCAGTCTGATTTTGCCAAGCTAGCAGAATATAGCCTAGGAGATACAGGTCTTCTCTATACTCCTAACCAATTCTTGTATGACCAAACCTCTATCATCAAGCAAGTCTTACCTGAATTGCAGCAGGTGTCCTACCACTCAGAGGATATCAGAAAGACACTCGGTATTTCTCCAGAAGTTAAGTTAACCGAGCTATATCTAGAAGACCAGTTTGCTAAAACGAAGGATCATCTTGAAGAAAGTCTAAAAAAACTCTTGTCTGCGGATGCTGCTCTAGTGGAAAACAATCAAGTGATGACGGGTTATATTATAGATAAAATCAAGCGTAACAAGGAAGCTTTACTACTTGGTATGAGCTACCTAGAACGCTGGTATAACTTTAGTTATGATAAAGTGAGTGCAAAAGACCTTGTAATGTACCATCTAGATTTCTTTGGCAAAGGAAATGCTTCTCCGTTAGATACCTTAATAGAGTTAGGTAAATCAGGATTTAATAATCTTCTTGCCAAGAACAACGTTGATACCTATGCTATTAGTTTAGCTAGCCATCATGGAACGAAAGATTTATTTAACACGCTTGAAAATTATCGAAAAGTCTTTCTACCAAACACAAGCAACAATGACTGGTTTAAAACTCAGACCAAGGCTTACATCGTTGAAGAAAAATCTAATATTCCAGAAGTGAAAGCCAAGCAAGAAAAAGCAGGAAGCAAGTACTCTATCAGTGTCTATGATCGAATCACTAGCGACAGCTGGAAATACCGTAACATGGTACTACCTCTACTAACCTTGCCAGAAAGATCCGTATTTGTCATTTCAACTATCTCTAGTCTAGGCTTTGGTGCTTATGATCGCTATCGTAATAAAGATCATCAAGCAAGTGGTGATTTGAATAGCTTTGTTGAAAAGAGTGCTCACGAAACTGCCGAACGTCAACGAGATCACTACGATTATTGGTATCGTATTCTAGATGAAAAAGGGCGTGAAAAACTTTATCGAAATATCTTGCTTTATGATGCCTATAAATTCGGAAATGATAATACTGATGGAAAGGCTACAACAGTAGCAGATTTTGATAGTCCAAATCCTGCAATGAAACATTTCTTTGGACCTGTTGGAAACAAAGTTGGTCATAATGGACACGGTGCTTATGCTACCGGTGACGCCGTTTATTATATGGGTTATCGTATGTTAGATAAGGATGGAGCTATCACATATACACATGAAATGACGCATGATTCAGATCAGGACATCTATCTTGGTGGCTATGGTCGAAGAAGTGGCTTGGGACCAGAGTTCTTTGCAAAAGGCTTATTGCAAGCACCAGACCATCCAGATGATGCGACAATCACCATCAACTCGATCTTGAAACATTTAAAATCGGATAGTAAAGAAGGAGAACGATTACAAATACTTGATCCAACTACGAGATTTAAAAACTCTGATGATTTGAAGCAATATGTCCACAATATGTTTGATGTTGTTTATATGTTGGAATATCTTGAAGGGCAGTCTGTTGTGAATAAATTGAGTGTTTACGAAAAAATGAATACTCTAAGAAAAATCGAGAATAAATTTGTTAAGGATCCAGATGGAAATAATGTCTACGCAACAAATGTTGTCAGAGATTTAACCGCAGAAGAAGCTGAAAAATTACATTCATTTAATGATTTGATTGAGAATAATATTATTTCGTCTAGGGAATATGCCTTAGGTGAATACGAAAGAAATGGCTACTTCACTATTAAATTATTTGCGCCGATTTATGCAGCATTAAGTAATGATGACGGAACGCCAGGTGACCTGATGGGACGTCGTATGGCCTATGAACTATTAGCTGCTAAAGGATTTAAAGATGGTATGGTGCCATATATTTCAAATCAATTTGAACCCGATGCTAGGGCAAATAATAAAACGATTACCTCATATGGTAAGACTAAAGGATTGGTAACAGATAAATTAGTACTTCAAAAATTATTTAATAGTAAATACGACACTTGGAGTGATTTTAAAAAGGCCATGTATAAAGAGCGACAAGAAAAATTCAGCAAATTGAATAAAGTTACCTTTAATGATACAAGTAAATCATGGACAAGCTTTGCAACCAAAACTACAAGCAATATAGATGAGTTGCAACAACTAATGAATGAAGCTGTCCGCAAGGATACAGAAACTCCTCATTGGGATAACTATAATCCAGAAACAGACAGTGCAGTTCATAAGTTGAAGAGAGCAATCTTTAAAGCTTATCTTGACCAAACTGATGATTTTAGAAGTTCAATTTTTGAGAATAAAAAATAGTGTTTACTGTTAGGAAATAAAATTAAAGAAGGTGATTACGCTTGTCATTATTTAAAAAAGAACGATTTTCGATCCGAAAAATCTGTGGGATTGTTGGTTCGGTGTTACTCGGAAGTGTCTTGGTTGCACCGTCAGTCATCCATGCTTCTACCTATCATTATGTTGAAAAAAGCGCTCTTACAAAGGAAGAACAAAGTAAGATTCAGGCAGGAATTCCTACTGATAATGAAGCAAGTTATGCTCTTATTTATCAGCAGGAAGCTCTTCCTGCAACAGGTTCATCGACTTCTGTGCTTACAGCTTTAGGTCTATTAGCTGTTGGTAGTTTAGTCCTTTTGGTTCATAAAAATAAAAAAGTTGCTAGTCTGTTCTTAGTTACTACGATTGGACTGATTAGTCTTTCTAGTATGCAAGCTCTCGATATAAGCAATCCTTTGAAAGCTCCAAGTAATGAAGGAGTAGTTCAAATTGCTGGATATCGTTATATTGGATACTTACCCCTTAATGATGATGCAATTTCAGAAATTCAACATAAAGCTGAGGGGACAAAAAATGTTCCAGTATCTGAAATTCAAAATGTTCATAATGAAGCGCCTAAAGCAGAAAAACCTAAAAATCCAGAGTCTGTAAGCACCGTTTCAAACGAGACAACTAAATCAGAGAAGCCAGAGTACACTGCACCGGTAGGCACAGTCCCTGATGAGGCGCCTAAAGCTGAGAAGCCAGCATACACTGAGCCTGTAGGCACAGTTCCTGATGAAGCACCTAAGGCAGAGAAACCAGAACACACTAAACCAGTGGGTACAGTGCCTGACGAAGCACCTAAAGCAGAGAAACCTGATTATACGCAACCAATAGGTACAAACCTTGTAGAGCCAGCAGTTCAACCGGCATTACCAGAAGCTGTTGTAACTGAAAAAGGGGAACCGGAAGTTTATGAAAAACCAGCATACACTGCACCGGTAGGCACAGTTCCAGACGAGGCGCCTAAATCAGAGAAGCCTGACTATACGCAACCAATAGGAGCAAACCTTGTAGAGCCAGAAGTTCATGAAAAACCAGCATACACTAAACCAGTGGGTACAGTGCCTGACGAAGCACCTAAAGCAGAAAAACCAGCATACACTAAACTAGTGGGTACAGTGCCTGACGAAGCACCTAAAGCAGAAAAACCAGCATACACTAAACTAGTGGGTACAGTGCCTGACGAAGCACCTAAAGCAGAGAAACCAGCATACACTAAACCAGTGGGTACAGTGCCTGACGAAGCACCTAAAGCAGAAAAACCAGCATACACTAAACTAGTGGGTACAGTGCCTGACGAAGCACCTAAGGCAGAGAAACCAGCATACACTAAACCAGTGGGTACAGTGCCTGACGAAGCACCTAAAGCAGAGAAACCAGCATACACTAAACCAGTGGGTACAGTGCCTGACGAAGCACCTAAAGCAGAAAAACCAGCATACACTAAACCTGTAGGCACAGTTCCTGATGAAGCACCTAAGGCAGAGAAACCAGAATACACTAAACCAGTGGGTACAGTGCCTGACGAAGCACCTAAAGCAGAAAAACCAGCATACACTAAACCTGTAGGCACAGTTCCTGATGAAGCACCTAAGGCAGAGAAACCAGCATACACTAAACCAGTGGGTACAGTGCCTGACGTTGCTCCAGAGAGAGAAGAGCTTCCTGCTTTACATACTGATATTCGTACAGAGACTATTCCTAAAACTATCACAGAAAAATCTGATTCTAGCAAATTTATAGGTGATAATTCTATTAAACAAGTTGGTGAGGATGGCGAACGTCAAATTGTTACTAGCTATGAAGAGTTACATGGCAAAAAAATCAGTGAACCAGTTGAAACAGTAACTATTTTGAAAGAAATGAAGCCTGAAATTCTTGTAAAAGGTACCAAAGAAAAGCCCAAAGAAAAAACGGCTCCTGTTTTGACTCTGACCACTGTATCTAAGGATGTTTTAGCTAAGTCTGCTACAGTTAACTACAATCTAGAGAACCAAGATAATGCTACAATTACAAGCATTGTAGCGACTATCAAAGAAGGTGGAAAGATTGTAAAAACGGTTGATTTAAAAACCGATAACTTATCTCAAGTCTTAGAAAACTTGGATTATTACAAAGATTATACGATTTCAACTACTATGACTTATGATGTAGGTAAGGGTGCAGAAGTATCGACTCTGGAAGATAAACCTTTACGTTTAGATTTAAAGAAAGTTGAGTTGAAAGATATTGCAAACACAAGTCTAATACAAGTAGATCAGAGCGGTATCGAAAGCGATAGTAGTTATTTAACTTCTCTTCCAAGCGATTTTAACAACTATTACTTAAAAGTAACCTCCAGAGAAAACAAAGTGACTCGTTTAGCAATTGATAAGATTGAAGAGGTCATTGAGGAAGGTAAGCAGCTTTACAAGATAACGGCAAAAGCACCTGATTTGGTTCAACGTGATAAAGACGGTAAGTTAAGAGAAACTTACACTTATTATCTTGAAAAACCGAGGGCTACCGAAGATAAGGTTTATTACAATTTCCATGATTTAGCAAAAGATATGCAAGCAAATCCTACCGGTGACTTTAAACTTGGTGCAGATTTGAATGCAGTTAACGTTAAGCCAGCAGGTAAAGCTTATGTTATGGCTAAGTTTAGAGGTACTTTATCAAGTGTAGAGAATCATCAGTACACGATTCATAACTTAGAAAGACCTTTGTTTAATGAGGCTGAAGGTGCTACACTCAAAAACTTTAACTTAGGTAATGTAAATATAAACATGCCTTGGGCTGATAAAGTTGCACCTATTGGTAATATGTTTAAGAAGTCTACACTTGAGAATATCAAAGTAGTAGGTTCAGTAACAGGAAATAACGATGTAACCGGTGCTGTTAATAAGTTAGACGAAGCTAATATGCGCAATGTAGCTTTTATTGGCAAGATTAACAGTCTTGGAGATAAAGGCTGGTGGTCTGGTGGACTTGTCAGCGAAAGTTGGCGAAGTAACACGGATAGTGTTTATTTTGACGGTGATATTGTAGGTAACAATTCTAAGTTTGGTGGTTTAGTAGCTAAAGTCAATCACGGAAGTAATCAATTTGATGTTCGTCAACATGGTCGCTTAACTAATTCTTTTGTTAAAGGTACTATGAAACTTCAACAACACGGTGGTAGTGGTGGATTGATTCATGATAACTATAACTGGGGTGTTGTTGAAAATAATATCAGTATGATGAAAGTCATAAATGGGGAAATTATGTATGGTTCTCGTGAAGTGGATACAGGTGATTCTTACTTTGGATTTGAGAACTTCAAAAATAACTACTATGTGGACGGTGTTGCCTCAGGATTATCTTCATATAACAAATCAAAACAAATTAAAAGTATTTCTGAAGCAGAGGCCTTAGAGAAATTTGCTAAATTAGGTATCACAGCTCAGGATTATGTTATCTCTACCCCAATCGTAAACAAGTTAAATCGTATCGTTGATAGAGATTCTGAATATAAAGCGATTCAGGACTACCAAGAAACAAGAAACCTGGCTTATCGAAACTTGGAAAAACTGCAACCATTTTATAACAAAGAGTGGATTGTAAGCCAAGGGAATAAGTTAACAGATGATTCCAATCTTGTTAAGAAAACTGTTCTGTCTGTAACAGGTATGAAAGCAGGGCAATTTGTCACTGATTTATCGGATATTGATAAGATTATGGTTCACTATTCTGATGGTACAAAAGAAGAAATGAACGTGACAGCAGTTGCTGATTCTAAGGTGAAACAAGTTCGTGAGTATAGTATCGATGGTTTAGATGATGTGGTTTACACACCAAATATGGTTGTTAAAAATCGTGATAAATTGATTGCTGATGTTAAAGCTCAATTATCAAGTGTAGAATTGATTTCACAAGAAGTCCGTGCTTTGATGGATAAACGAGATACATCTAGAGATCCTAATGCTAATTCGGATGAACGTAAGAATGGTTATATTAAAGATCTATTCTTTGAAGAAAGCTTCGCTGAGGTTAGAGAGACGTTAGATAAGTTAGTGAAGTCCTTGTTAGAAAATGAAGATCATCAACTGAACAGTGATGAAGTGGCTGAGAAGGCGCTTCTCAAGAAAGTTGAAGATAATAAAGCTAAGATTATATTAGCCTTGACTTATCTAAATCGTTATTATGGTATAGACTATGATGGCTTGAACTTTAAGCATTTGATGATGTTTAAA
Source organism: Streptococcus sp. K0074 (assembly GCF_048843365.1). Classification (GTDB taxonomy): domain Bacteria; phylum Bacillota; class Bacilli; order Lactobacillales; family Streptococcaceae; genus Streptococcus; species Streptococcus mitis_BM. The sequence continues at coordinate 1,336,458 of NZ_CP184836.1, read as the reverse complement.
CCAGACTTTTATGGTAAAACACCAAGTATTTTAGATTTCTTGATTCGTATAGGCTCAGCAGAAAAGAATTTAAAGGGAGATAGAAGTTTAGAAGCTTATCGTGAAGTTATTGGTGGTACTATTGGAAAAGGTGAATTAAATGGCTTGTTAGGCTATAACATGCGTTTATTCACTAAGTACACCGACTTAAATGACTGGTTTATTCATGCTGCAAAGAACGTTTATGTTTCTGAGCCTGAGACGACTACAGAGGACTTCAAAGATAAACGCCATCGTATCTATGACGGTTTGAACAATGAGGTGCATAGTCGCATGATTTTACCGTTACTCAACTTGAAGAAAGCACATATTTTTGTCATTTCTACTTACAACACTTTGGCATTCAGTTCTTTTGAAAAATATGGGAAAAATACGGAAGAAGAGCGAAATGCTTTCAAAGAGGAGATAAACAAAGTAGCGAAAGCTCAACAAAGATATTTAGACTTTTGGTCTCGTTTAGCCTTACCAAAAGTTCGTAATCAACTCTTGAAGAGTCAAAATTCCGTACCAACGCCTGTTTGGGATAATCAAAATTATAGCGGTATTAAGGATGCTAGTCGCCGTGGTTATGGTTCAGATGGCAAGGTTGTAACTCCTATTCGTGAGCTATTTGGCCCAACTGATCGTTGGCATCAAGTTAACGGAGCGATGGGAGCGATGGCAAAAATTTATGAACGTCCATGGAAAGATGATCAGGTTTACTTCATGGTAACTGACATGATTAGTCAGTTTGGTATTTCAGCCTTTACACATGAAACTACTCACGTTAATGATCGTATGGCTTACTATGGTGGTCATTGGCATCGTCAAGGTACGGATTTAGAAGCCTTTGCTCAAGGTATGTTGCAAACTCCTGATAAGTCAACAACAAATGGTGAGTATGGTGCATTGGGTATTAACATGGCCTACCATCGTCCAAATGATGGAAATCAATGGTATAATCCCGACCCTGACAAACTTCAAACACATGACCAAATCGACCACTACATGAAGAACTACAATGAAGCTATGATGATGCTTGATTATGCTGAAGCTGAAGCTGTTCTTCCTAAGGTTAAAGGCGACAATAGTAAATGGTTTAAGAAAATTGACCGTGAAATACGTCGACCAATGGATAGAAATAAACTAAGTGGTCCTCACCAATGGGACAAAGTGCGTGACTTGACAGACGCTGAGAAAATGACCAAGCTTGAAACCATTGATGATTTGGTAAATAACAACTTTATGACCATTCACGGAAATCCAGGCAATAAGGTCTTCCACCCAGAAGATTTTGGTACGGCTTATGTCAATGTCAATATGATGGCGGGTATTTACGGTGGGAATACGAGTCCAGGTGCCCCCGGTTCTCTATCCTTCAAACACAATGCTTTCCGTATGTGGGGTTACTATGGATACGAACATGGATTCATTGATTATGTTTCAAGCAAACATCAAGGCGCCGCTAATAAAGAAAATAAAGGTCTCTTAGGTGATGATTTCATTATCAAAAAAGTTTCAAACAACCAATTCTCAAACCTTGAAGATTGGAAGAAATATTGGTATCATGATGTGAAATCCAGAGCTGAAAAAGGATTCACAGAAATTACAATTGATGGACAAACCATTCACAACTATAATGAACTGAAAGACTTATTCGACAAAGCTGTCACAGAAGACCTCAAGAAAGCTGGAAACTACTCAAATACTGAGAATTTGAAATCCAAGGTATTCAAAGCCCTTCTTAAAAACACAGACGGTTTCTTTAATAAACTGTTTAAAGAAGACATTTAAATGTTTAAAATATAAAGAGGACAGTTTTTTGCTTCCTCTGAAAAGTCATCATTTGATGGCCTATCAAAAAGGTATTGCCAAGTTGCAATACCTTTTTTTAAGGCTCTTTTATCTTGTTCTTGTTTCAATTGACGATACCACATTATGTACTGTTTTGCTTCATTTTACTATAAAAGGACTTAGTCCTGTGAAGTACAGAACTAAATCCTTTCAATAATTATTTGTGCAACTTTTTGGGGTTAGTAAAGAGAAACTCGTTTTTGTTCATTCTCTTCCTGTGTCAAGACTCTTAGTCTTTATTTTCGTATGGCAAGATCAAGTTCAAGATGATTCCTGTCATGGCTGATAGGGCAGTACCTGAAAGTGTAACTGGACCAAGTTTAAGGATAGCTCCTCCAAGTCCAAGGACCAACATAGCACTTGCGATGATTAGGTTACGCATTTGAGCGAAATCAACACGTTCTTTAATCAAGACTTTCAAACCGTTGCTGGCGATAACTCCATAGAGAAGGATTGACATACCACCAAGTACAGCGTTTGGAATAGTTGAAATCAAGGCAGTGAATTTACCGAGGAAGCTAAGAGCAATTGCGATAAAGGCTGCGTTACGGATAACTGAGACAGAAGCGATACGAGTCATACCGATAACCCCTGTATTTTCTCCGTAAGTTGTATTGGCTGGTCCACCAAGGAAGGCAGAAACAGAAGTTGCGATACCGTCACCAAGAAGAGTACGGTGAAGACCTGGTTCTTTCAAGAATTGACGGCCACAGATTTGACCCAAAACAGTATGGTCACCGATATGTTCAGAAATTGTTACGATAGCGATTGGCAAGATGGCAATAGTTTCTGGACCAAAGTAAAGATTGTACTCTTTAAAGGCACCACCTGTGCTAAATGGCAAGTAGAAACCAGGAATTTCGAACCAGTTGGCTTTAAGAACTGGTGTAAAGTCAACTAAGCCAAGAGTTAGTGCGAAGAGGTAACCACCGATAATGGCAAAGAGGAAAGGAATGATTCGTAGGAAGCCTTTTCCCTTTGTATTGATAAAGGCAGCAATCAAGAAAGTAACAACTGCTACAAGAGCATTTTTCCAATTCCCGTCAGCTACAAGACCAGCGTTAGTGACTGCTGAGCCTGCAAGTCCAAGACCAATAACGATAATCATAGGACCAATAATGATTGGTGGTAAGAGTTTATCAATCCATTTTGTACCTGCAAAACGAACACCAGCAGCCACAAGGACATAGACCAAACCAGTCAAGATAACCCCTGTTTGAGCAGCAGACACATCACCACCCATTTCTTTCATAGCAAGCGACATTGCTGTGATAAAGGCAAATGAAGAACCTAGATAAACTGGAACTTTAAAACCAGTTGAAATCATGTAGATGAGTGTCCCGACACCTGAAGCAAAAAGGGCAACAGATACAGGCATTCCCAAAATCAAGGGTACCAAGATGGTCGCACCAAACATAGCGAAAACGTGTTGGAAACTAAGGAGAATTCCTTTTCCAGTCGAAGGACGTTGGTCAACGTCTAGTAACAAATCAACAGTTGATTCTTGTTTCATATAAACCTCACTTTTGGGCATCAAAAAAGAGCCCATTATTTTACAGCAATAGGCCCTCAGAGTAAGACTTCTCTAAAATCTAGACTTTAAAGAGTTTCAAATATTTCTGCGTCTTCGTCACCTCACGGGATGACATTAAAAACCTTTGCTTGTGATAGTATAGCAAAAATTACAAACTTTGTAAATATTTTTTTACATAAAAATTTAAAGCGGGCGTTTATTGGGCATGCCAGCCTTACGTGGATATTTATTTGGCGTTTCTTTTTTCTTTTCTACCACTGTGATGTAGCGCGGATCTCCATTAGGTAGGGCGTAGCTGAGATTGTCTTCGACCTTACTAAAAAGGAGGTTGAGGGCATTCTTAGCTTCTAATAATTCCTCAGGCGCATTGCTGGCCTTGAGTGCCAATAGTTTGCCACCAACTTTAAGGTAAGGAATTGTCAATTCAGATAAAACCTGCATGCGGGCAACCGCACGAGCTGTTACAAAATCATATTGAGCACGGAAGTTCTTGTCTTGGGCCAAGTCTTCTGCACGTCCATGGTAGAAATGAACATCGTCTAAATCTAGTTCTTGAGCCAAAAGTTGGAGGAAGTTGATGCGCTTATTGAGTGAATCAATGATGGTCACATCTAACTGAGGATAGAGGATTTTCATTGGTAGACTAGGAAAACCTGCCCCAGCTCCAATATCAAGAAGTTTGATATTTTCATTAGGAATCAAGCCTTGCAGAATAGGTGCAATCGAATCATAAAAATGTTTGAGATAAACTTCTTCTTTATCTGTAATAGTCGTCAAATTAATCTTTTCATTCCACTCGACCAAGAGTTCAAAATAACGTTCAAATTGTTTTTTTTGCTGGTCCGAAAGTGGAAGATTTTGCTCGGCAAGCAGGTTGTAAAATGTTTCTGTTTTCATAGTTATTTCCTTCTTTAGTATCATCTTATTTTACCACAATCATTAAAAATTTGATATACTGGTACTAATCTAAAAGTAGAAAGGACTTATATAATGACTTGGATTATTCTTGGAGTTTTGGCTCTTGTTGTTATTTTTGTGATTGTTAACTATAACGGTTTGGTTAAGAATCGTATGCAAACAAAGGAGGCTTGGAGTCAGATTGATGTTCAGTTGAAACGTCGAAATGATCTCTTGCCAAACTTGATTGAGACTGTAAAAGGTTATGCTAAATATGAAGGTTCTACCCTTGAAAAGGTGGCAGAACTTCGCAATCAAGTTGCTGCAGCAACTTCACCAGCAGAAGCTATGAAAGCTAGTGATGCCCTCACTCGTCAAGTTTCAGGTATTTTTGCAGTTGCAGAAAGCTATCCAGATTTGAAAGCTAGTGCAAACTTTGTTAAATTGCAAGAGGAGTTGACAAACACAGAAAATAAAATTTCTTACTCTCGTCAACTCTATAACAGTGTTGTCAGCAACTACAATGTAAAATTAGAAACTTTCCCAAGCAATATTATCGCTGGAATGTTTGGCTTTAAAGCAGCAGATTTCCTTCAAACACCAGAAGAGGAAAAGGCAGTTCCTAAAGTTGATTTTAGCGGTTTAGGTGACTAAGATGTTGTTTGATCAAATTGCAAGCAATAAACGAAAAACGTGGATTTTGTTGCTGGTATTTTTCTTACTCTTAGCTCTTGTTGGCTATGCGGTTGGTTACCTCTTTATGCGATCTGGGCTTGGTGGTTTGATTATCGCACTGATTATTGGCTTTATCTATGCCTTGTCCATGATTTTTCAATCGACAGAGATTGTCATGTCCATGAACGGGGCGCGTGAGGTGGATGAACAAACGGCACCAGACCTCTACCATGTAGTAGAAGATATGGCTATGGTCGCTCAGATTCCTATGCCCCGTGTTTTTATCATTGATGATCCAGCCTTAAATGCCTTTGCGACAGGTTCTAACCCGCAAAATGCGGCGGTTGCTGCAACTTCAGGTCTCCTAGCTATCATGAATCGTGAAGAACTAGAAGCTGTTATGGGACATGAAGTCAGTCATATTCGTAATTACGATATCCGTATTTCGACTATTGCTGTTGCTCTTGCTAGTGCTATCACCATGCTTTCTAGTATGGCAGGTCGCATGATGTGGTGGGGTGGTGCAGGTCGTAGACGAAGTGACGACGATCGAGATGGAAATGGCTTAGAAATCATTATGCTCGTGGTTTCACTACTAGCTATTGTGCTGGCACCTCTCGCTGCAACCTTGGTGCAACTAGCTATTTCTCGTCAGAGGGAATTCCTAGCTGATGCTTCCAGTGTCGAGTTGACGCGCAATCCTCAAGGGATGATAAATGCTCTAGGTAAATTGGATAATAGTAAACCGATGAGTCGTCCTGTCGATGATGCCAGCAGTGCACTTTATATCAATGATCCCAAGAAAGGGGGAGGGTTCCAAAAACTATTTTATACCCACCCACCTATTTCAGAACGGATTGAGCGTTTGAAACATATGTAAAATTTGCCTATACAATCCTAAAAATGAGCATTCTCGTAGTTGGAGATGCTCATTTTCTTATATAAGAAATTCAGAAATCAATTTGTTATGATACAACTTATATTCTTCGAAAATCTCTTCAAACCGCATCAGATTCGCCTTGCCGTACTTAAGTCCAGCCTGCGGCTAGCTTCCTAGTTTGCTCTTTGATTTTCATTGAGTATTAGAATTTCTTTAGGAAACTTCGTTCAGAACACATGATATATCGAAGAAGAATTTAGCATCTATGTCAAATGGAGGAGGGCAACTGATCTCGTTTTTCGCAAATTAGAGAATATTTTTGGCGTGCTAAGAGTGTGTGTTAGAGACAAGTAGGCCAGCGTAGTAGAGCTAGGATTCATCTTAATGAGCATGGGGGTTACAAAATTGTCCAAGAATTCAATCTACAAATCAGTTATTTAAAAATCACTGTGTTCTTTTAGCTAGAAGTTAGTTTTTGTCCAGCCTCTTTTATAGGCGATTTCGGAAAACTTCATACATAAGAATGGCCGCAGCAACACTGGCATTAAGGCTTTGAACATGTCCATTCATCGGAATGGTAATCATTTCATCTACCTGTTTTTTGATGTTGCTAGAGATACCTTTTCCTTCATTTCCGATGATGAGGGCGATTTTCCCTTTTGTATTCCACTTGTGGCAAGGAGTACCGTTCATATCTGTTCCAAAGGTCCAGAAACCTTCATCCTTAAGTTTATCTAAGGTTTGGCTAAGATTGGTCACTCGGGCGATTGGAACATGCTCAATAGCACCTGTGGCCGTTTTGGCAACGACAGGAGTAACTCCGACAGCACGGTGCTTGGGAATGATGACACCTGAAACATTGGTCGCATCAGCGGTTCTTAAGATGGAGCCTAAGTTGTGAGGGTCAGTTAAGCCATCCAGAATCAATAGAAGTGGATTTTCTTCTTGACGTGTTTTGGCAAGGATGTGATCTAGCTCACTATAGGCAAATTCGGACACTCGTAGAACAAAACCTTGATGAACAGCACCTTCAGTCATCTCAGAGAGGGATTTTTTTGAGGTCCAAGAAATGGACACCTTCTTTTCTGTAGCCAGTTCTTTGACTTTTTCAACATTCTTACCTCGTAGGTCTTCTTGGAGGTAGAGTTTGTTTCCAGTATTTGCAAGGAGGGCTTCGGTAACGGCGTGGACGCCATAGACAATATCATTTGTTTTCATGCCTCTATTATAACACAAAACCCCGTCTTGCAACGGGATTTTCTTTATTCTAGAATCAGTAAACCATCTTTAACTGCAAATGGGTCTTTTTCATTGATACGATCGTAAAACATGATGCCGTTTATGTGGTCAATTTCATGTTGAACAACAATGGAGTTATAACCTTTAAGTTTGATACGGTGTTTTTCCCCATCCTTGTCAAAGTAGTCAACAGTAACGCGAGCATGGCGAACTACGTAGCCAGGCACGTTGCGGTCAACAGACAGACAACCTTCTCCTTCACCAAGAGCAGCGTCTTGAACAGAGTGAGAGACGATTTTTGGATTGTACATAATGGCTTGCAAGTCGTAGGCTTCCTGTGGAGTTTCGCCTTCTTCGACAATATTAGGTACCAAAACAGCGATAATGCGTTTTGAGATATCTAATTGAGGAGCAGCCAGTCCAACCCCACCGCGGAGTCCCAATTTTTCAGCCATGACAGGATCTTGGGAATGTTTGAGGAATTGCATCATCTTTTCACCAAGGATGATTTCCTGATCAGATAGGGGGAAAGTAACTTCCTCAGCAACTGCGCGTAGAGTTGGGTTCCCCTCGCGGATAATATCGTTCATATCAATCAAGTGAGCAGCTTTTGTAATACGTTCTATAGCAGACATTTTCTCTCCTTTCATTACCTCTACATGATATCACAAAATGACAAGGATTGAAAGCATTACGGCATTAAGCTTATATAGAAAATACCTAGCAGGTTCGATTCAGTTGTGAAAGAATTTCTTATCTGTGATATAATAAAAAGAAAAGGCTTGCATAAGAAAGTAGGGAGAATGAAGATGCAAAGAAGACAAGATAGAAATCAGAGTGGTTCAGCTTTTCGTTTTATGAGGGGGGGTGTAAACTTTTTTAGGAGTTATCGTAAGTGGAGTAATAAGGGATTTGTGGCGATACTTTTGCTAGCAGTTGCTTTATCAATGGGCTTGGTCTTGTTGTTTGAAAGTTTCCAAGGCCTGCCTCTGACCAGTCAAAAACGAGATACTATTTATCAAGAAGGAACTAAGAAAGAGTCTCAGGAGCAGGAAGAGGAAAAAACTGCTAGAATTATGGCTCATGGTGATTTGCTTTATCATGATATTCTTTACTTTTCAGCAAAAAAGGATGATGGAACCTATGATTTTCATGAGAATTTTGAGTATGTGACACCTTGGCTTAAGCAAGCAGACTTAGCTATTGGTGACTTTGAAGGGACCATTAATAAGGATCATTATTTAGCAGGTTATCCTCTCTTTAATGCTCCTGCTGAAGTTATGGATGCTATTAAGGATGCAGGTTATCATGTTCTAGATTTGGCTCATAATCATATTTTGGATTCGCAAATTGAGGGAGTTATTTCAACGGCCGATATTATTGAGAAGGCTGGAATCACTCCAATTGGAGTTTATACACACGAGCCACGTGATCAGGCTCCGCTGGTCATTAAGGAAGTGAATGGTATCAAGGTTGCACTTTTGGCTTATTCTTATGGATTTAATGGAATTGAGCAAAATATTTCTCAGGAGGATTATAATCACTATCTTTCAGATTTGGATGAGAATAAAATGAAGTCTGAAATTGAACGGGCGGAAAAGGAAGCAGATATTACCATTATCATGCCACAAATGGGTGTTGAGTATCGCATAGAACCGACTGAAGAGCAAAAAGCTTTATATCACAAGATGATTGATTGGGGAGCAGATATTATATTTGGAGGTCACCCTCACGTAGTTGAACCATCTGAAACGGTTGAAAAGGATGGGGACAAGAAACTCATTATCTATTCAATGGGGAACTTCATTTCCAATCAACGAATTGAGACCATGCAAGGGGTAGAAAATGCTAAGTGGACTGAACGTGGCGTTCTCATGGACGTGACCATTAAGAAGAAGGATGGAAAAACAACTATCGGAACAGCTAAAGCTCATCCTACTTGGGTCAATCGAACACCAAAGGGAACTTTTTCACCAGAAGGATATCCCCTATATCATTATCAAACCTATATCTTGGAAGATTTCATAGAGGGTGGCAGTCATCGTGATCAATTAGATGAAGCGACTAAGGAACGAATTGATACAGCCTATAAAGAAATGAACGAACATGTGGGATTGAAGTGGGATTAGCTTGAATCCAGAGGGAAGTAAATGACGATTAAAGTAATTGCGACAGATATGGATGGGACCTTGCTGGATGCTAGAGGCCAGCTTGATCTCCCACGTTTGGAAAAGATTTTAGATCAGTTGGATCAAAGGGGTATTCGTTTTGTCATCGCGACGGGCAATGAAATTCATCGCATGAGGCAACTACTGGAGCACTTGGTCGATCGAGTGGTTCTGGTTGTTGCAAACGGTGCTCGTATTTTTGAAAACAATGAACTGATTCAGGCGCAGACTTGGGATGATGCCATTGTCGATAAGGCTTTGGCTCATTTCAAGGGTCGAGCGTGTCAGGATCAGTTTGTTGTGACGGCTATGAAGGGTGGTTTCGTCAAAGAAGGTACGATTTTTACAGACCTTGAAAGTTTTATGACTCCAGAAATGATTGAAAAATTCTACCAACGGATGCAATTTGTGGACGAATTAACCTCTGACCTCTTTGGTGGTGTGCTCAAGATGAGTATGGTTGTTGGTGAGGAGCGTTTGAGTTCGGTCTTGGAAGAAATCAATGATCTCTTTGATGGCCGTGTTCGGGCTGTATCGAGTGGCTATGGTTGCATTGATATCCTTCAAGCTGGGATTCATAAAGCATGGGGCTTGGAAGAATTACTCAAGCGTTGGGACTTGAAGCCCCAACAAATTATGGCTTTTGGTGACAGTGAAAATGATGTTGAAATGCTTGAAATGGCTGGAATTGCCTATGCGATGGAAAATGCTGATGACAAGGCCAAAGCTGTGGCGACTGCTCTAGCGCCAGCCAATAGCCAAGGAGGAGTTTATCAAGTCTTGGAGAACTGGTTAGAAAAAGGAGAATGAAGTGGCAGTACAGTTATTAGAAAATTGGCTCCTAAAGGAACAAGGTAAAATTCAAACCAAGTATCGTCACCTAAATCAAGTTTCTGTTGTAGAGCCAGACATTCTTTTTATTGGGGATTCCATTGTCGAGTATTATCCTATACAGGAGCTATTTGGAACTTCGAAGACGATTGTCAATCGAGGCATTCGAGGTTATCAGACAGGACTGTTATTAGAGAATCTGGATGCGCATCTATACGGTGGGGCGGTAGATAAAATTGTCCTTTTGATTGGGACAAATGATATCGGAAAAGATGTGCCTGTGAATGAGGCTATCAATAATCTCGAAGCTATCATACAGTCTATTGCTCGCGATTATCCATTGACTGAGATTAAATTGCTTTCTATTTTGCCAGTCAATGAGGGAGAGGAGTACAAGCAGACAGTCTATATCCGCACAAATGAAAAAATTCAGAAATGGAATCAAGCCTATCAAGAGCTTGCTTCTGCCTATATGCAGGTGGAATTTGTGCCAGTTTTTGATAGTTTGACAGACCAAGCAGGCCAACTCAAAAAAGACTACACAACTGATGGGCTGCACCTCAGTGTTGCTGGTTATCAGGTTTTGTCAAAAGCCTTGAAAGACTATCTTTTTTAGTTAGTTGATTTCCCTTTTGCATTTTTTAGTTAGATAAGGTATAATGGTTTTATTGTCTTTTGGGGTCGTTACGGATTCGACAGGCATTATGAGGCATATTTTGCGACTCGTGTGGCGACGTAAACGCTCAGTTAAATATAACTGCAAAAAATAACACTTCTTACGCTCTAGCTGCCTAAAAACCAGCAGGCGTGACCCGATTTGGATTGCTCGTGTTCAATGACAGGTCTTATTATTAGCGAGATACGATTGAGTCTTGTCTAGTGGCTTGATAAGAGATTGATAGACTCGCAGTTTCTAGGCTTGAGTTATGTGTCGAGGGACTGTTAAACTAATACATAACCTATGGTTGTAGACAAATATGTTGGCAGGTGTTTGGACGTGGGTTCGACTCCCACCGGCTCCATTATTCCTTTGCATTCCTTGGTAAAACGTTGTTAAATCAACGTTTTTTATTTTTGTCTTTGGTATTCCTTTGCGAAAAAAGGATACAACATTTTTGTTGTATCCTAAAAATCTATGTACTTCACAAAGCGTTCTTCGGCTCCATTATGCGTTTTTGTGATTTTAAAACTTGTTAGCTGGTTTTTTACAATCCTGCAAATTCTTTGATTTCTTGTGCTGACATTGAAGAGTCGCAACGGACATTGATTTGTCCATCCGCAATGTGAACAAAGCCTGGTACAGTTGGGATTCCGTAGCGTGAGCGGAATGCTTGCAACTCATTGAGTTGGCTTGGTTCTTCACTATTGATGAAGTAGATGTGAGCTTTGGTTTCAGCTATGACACCTGCCAAAGTACCTGCAAATTTACGGCAGTAAGGGCAAGTTTTGCGACCGATAAAGAAGGTTGCAGTTTCTTTTTTATCAAGAGCTTCTTGCGCACGCGCAACTGTAGTTACTTCAAGGTCTTTGATATTATCTAAAAATTGTTCCATGAGATTACCTCGCTTTCATTGATAAGTCTAGTATGCCATAAAGTTTCTAAAATTGCTTAGATTTGATACGAAAAAAAGATGAGATTGTTTGGTCTCATCTTTTATAGGATTTTATTTTACAAAAGCATTGATTTCTGCTTCGATATTAGCAATCTTAGCTTGTGATTCTTCGTTGGTTTCACCTACAACTGCAATGTAGAATTTGATTTTTGGTTCTGTACCTGAAGGGCGAACAGCAATCCATGAACCGTCAGCAAGTGTGTATTTCAACACATCACTTGGAGGAGTTGTTAAGTTTGTAACAGTTCCGTCAGCAGCAGTAGCAGTTTGCGCCTTGAAGTCTTCTACGACAGTGATAGCTGTTGCGTTCCATTCTTTTGGAGCATTGTTACGGAATTTAGCCATAATCGCTTTGATTTGTTCTGCACCATCCACACCTGAAAGAGTAACAGAGATTGTTTTTTCAGCGTAGTAGCCGTATTCTTTGTAGATTTCTTCGATACCGTCAGCAAGTGTCAAACCACGTGAACGGTAGTAGGCAGCAAGTTCAGCAACGACTAGAACGGCTTGGATAGCATCTTTATCACGTACGAATGGTTTAATCAAGTAACCGAAGCTTTCTTCAAATCCCATCATGTATGTGTGATTGTGTTTTTCTTCAAATTCTTGGATTTTTTCAGCGATAAATTTGAAACCAGTCAAGACGTTGAACATGGTTGCGCCGTAGCTTTCAGCGATCTTCGTTACCAAGTCAGTTGATACGATAGATTTGCAGAGCGCTGCATTTTCAGGAAGAGTTCCAGCATTTTTGTGGGCTTCCAAGATGTATTTAGCCATGATAGCACCGATTTGGTTACCTGAAAGGTTAAGGTAGCTACCATCTTTTTGAAGAACTTCAACACCAACACGGTCAGCGTCTGGGTCAGTTGCAACAAGAACATCTGCACCAACTTGACGACCAAGTTCTTCAGCAAGGGCAAAGGCTGCTTGGCTTTCTGGGTTTGGAGATTTTACAGTTGAGAAGTCAGGATCAGCAGTTGCTTGCGCTTCAACGACTTGAACAGAGTCAAATCCTGCTTGGGCAAGAGCACGACGAGCCAACATTTCACCAGTACCATGAAGTGGTGTGTAGACAATCTTCATGTCTTTACCGAATTCTTCAATCAAGGCTGGGTTGATGTTTACGTCTTTAACCTCTTTAAGGTATTCTACGTCAACAGCTTCGCCGATAACTTCAATCAAGCCAGAAGCTTTTTCAGTTTCTACATCAGCAACTTCAACTGCAAATGGATTTTCGATTGCACGGATATAAGTAGTCAAAGCGTCCGCGTCGTGTGGAGGCATTTGTCCACCGTCTTCACCGTAAACCTTGTAACCGTTAAATGGAGCAGGGTTGTGGCTGGCTGTGACCATGATACCTGCGAAACAGTTGAGATGACGAACCGCAAATGATAGTTCTGGAGTTGGACGAAGGCTTTCAAATACGTAAGATTTGATGCCGTGTTTAGCAAGAACTGCCGCAGATTCAAAGGCAAACTCAGGTGAGAAGTGACGGCTATCGTAGGCGATTGCTACACCGCGTTCTTTTTCGTTTCCACCTTTTGACTCAATCAAACGAGCCAATCCTTCAGTAGCTTGACGAACAACGTAGATGTTGATACGGTTTGTACCAGCACCAATCAAGCCACGCATACCTGCAGTACCAAATTCAAGATTTGTATAGAAGGCATCTTCCTTTGTTTTTTCGTCCATATTTTCCAAATCTTGACGAAGGTAGTCAGGAAGCTCCGCAAAATCAACCCATTTCTGGTAATTTTCTTGGTAAGACATTAAAATTCTCCTTTTTGTAAATTGTTTTAACCGTTCACATTATAGCACTTTTTAGCGTTTTAGTAAAACGGTAGCATAATTTTCAGAAAAGTAGTGACATATGCCTGTTTATCAAGTCTTGAATGCCTTAGGGAAACATGCTATACTACTTGTATGATTATTTTACAAGCTAATAAAATTGAACGTTCTTTTGCAGGAGAGGTTCTTTTTGATAATATCAACCTGCAGGTTGATGAACGAGATCGAATTGCCCTTGTTGGGAAAAATGGAGCAGGTAAGTCTACTCTTTTGAAGATTTTAGTTGGAGAAGAGGAGCCAACTAGTGGAGAAATCAATAAGAAAAAAGATATTTCTCTGTCTTACTTAGCCCAAGATAGCCGTTTTGAGTCTGAAAATACCATCTACGATGAAATGCTTTATGTCTTTGATGACTTGCGTCGGACTGAGAAACAACTTCGTCAGATGGAGTTGGAGATGGGTGAAAAGTCTGGTGAGGATTTGGATAAACTGATGTCAGATTACGACCGCTTATCTGAGAATTTTCGCCAAGCAGGTGGCTTTACCTATGAAGCTGATATTCGAGCTATTTTGAATGGTTTCAAGTTTGACGAGTCTATGTGGCAGATGAAAATTGCTGAGCTTTCGGGTGGTCAAAATACCCGTCTGGCGCTGGCCAAAATGCTTCTTGAAAAGCCAAATCTCTTGGTCTTGGACGAGCCAACCAACCATTTGGATATCGAAACCATTGCTTGGCTGGAGAATTACTTAGTAAACTATAGTGGTGCCCTCATTATTGTTAGTCACGACCGTTATTTCTTGGATAAGGTTGCGACAATTACGCTGGATTTGACCAAGCATTCCTTGGATCGTTACGTTGGCAATTACTCTCGTTTTGTCGAGTTGAAGGAGCAAAAACTAGCTACTGAGGCAAAAAATTATGAAAAGCAACAGAAGGAGATCGCTGCTCTGGAAGACTTTGTCAATCGCAATCTAGTCCGTGCTTCAACGACCAAACGTGCCCAATCTCGTCGTAAACAACTAGAAAAAATGGAGCGTTTGGACAAGCCTGAAGCTGGTAAGAAATCTGCCAACATGACCTTCCAGTCTGAGAAAACGTCGGGCAATGTTGTTTTGACTGTTGAAAATGCAGCTATTGGCTATGATGGGGAAGTCCTGTCACAACCGATTAACCTAGACCTTCGTAAGATGAATGCTGTCGCTATCGTCGGTCCAAATGGTATTGGAAAATCAACCTTTATCAAGTCTATAGTAGACCAGATTCCGTTTATCAAGGGTGAAAAGCGATTTGGAGCTAATGTTGAGGTTGGTTACTATGACCAAACCCAAAGCAAGCTGACACCAAGTAATACTGTACTGGATGAACTCTGGAATGATTTTAAACTGACACCAGAAGTTGAAATCCGTAACCGTCTTGGTGCCTTCCTTTTCTCAGGAGATGATGTAAAAAAATCAGTCGGCATGTTATCTGGTGGCGAAAAAGCTCGTTTGCTTTTAGCTAAATTGTCTATGGAGAACAACAACTTCTTGATTCTGGACGAGCCAACCAACCACTTGGATATTGATAGCAAGGAAGTGCTAGAAAATGCCTTGATTGACTTTGATGGAACTCTTCTATTCGTCAGCCACGACCGTTACTTTATCAATCGTGTGGCTACCCATGTTCTAGAATTGTCTGAAAATGGTTCAACTCTCTACCTTGGAGATTACGATTACTATGTCGAGAAGAAAGCAGAAGTAGAAATGAGTCAGACTGAGGAAGCTTCAACCAGCAATCAAGCAAAAGAAGCAAGTCCAGTCAATGATTATCAGGCACAGAAAGAAAGTCAAAAAGAAGTTCGTAAGCTCATGCGACAAATTGAAAGTCTAGAAGCTGAAATCGAAGAGTTAGAAAGTCAAAGCCAAGTCATTTCTGAACAAATGTTGGAGACAAACGATGCCGAAAAACTGATGGAATTGCAGGCTGAACTGGACAAAATCAGCCACCGTCAGGAAGAAGCCATGCTTGAGTGGGAAGAATTGTCAGAGCAGGTGTAAAGATGGAACATCTTGGAAAAGTATTTCGTGAATTTCGGACAAGTGGTAATTATTCCTTAAAGGAGGCCGCAGGCGAGTCCTGTTCAACTTCTCAGTTATCTCGCTTTGAGCTTGGGGAGTCTGACCTAGCAGTCTCACGTTTCTTTGAGCTTTTGGATAACATTCATGTCACAATCGAAAATTTCATGGATAAGGCAAGGAATTTTCATAATCATGAACATGTTGCCATGATGGGACAAATTGTGCCTCTTTACTATTCAAATGATATTGCAGGTTTTCAAAAGCTTCAAATAGAACAACTTGAAAAGGCTAAGAGTTCGACGACTCCCCTTTATTTTGAGCTGAACTGGATTTTGCTACAAGGTCTGATTTGTCAAAGAGATTCTAGTTATGATATGAAGCAGGATGATTTGGATAAGGTAGCAGATTATCTCTTCAAAACAGAAGAATGGACCATGTATGAGTTGATTCTTTTCGGGAACCTCTATAGTTTCTACAATGTGGACTATGTCACTCGGATTGGTAGAGAAGTTATGGAGAGGGAAGAATTTTACCAAGAGATTGGTCGCCATAAGAGATTAGTGTTGATTTTGGCCCTCAATTGTTACCAGCATTGTTTAGAGCATTCTTCTTTTGATAATGCTAGCTATTTCAAGGCTTATACAGAGAAGATTATTGGCAAAAACATTAGTCTGTATGAACGAAATATTTTACATTACCTAAAAGGTTTTGCCTTGTACCAAAAAGGACAGTATACAGAAGGCTGTAGTCAGATGCAAGAGGCCATGCATATTTTTGATGTGTTAGGTCTTCCTGAACAAGTAGCCTACTATCAGGAACACTACGAAAAATTTATCAAAGATTAATTTTCCCAAATAAGGGAAAAAACAAAAAGCTCCTTTCGGTTTTGATACAATAGTTTCAAAATTTGAGAGGAGTTTTTATATGAATCGCTATGCAGTACAGTTGATTAGTCGTGGAGCTGTTAACAAGATTGGGAATATGCTCTATGATTATGGAAATAGTGTCTGGTTGGCTTCCATGGGGACTATCGGACAGACTGTTTTAGGAATGTATCAGATTTCTGAACTCGTCACATCTATTCTCGTAAATCCCTTTGGTGGAGTCATTTCAGACCGTTTTTCTCGTCGTAAGATTTTAATGATGACAGACCTTGTTTGTGGGATTCTTTGTCTGGCTATTTCTTTTATAAGAAATGACAGTTGGATGATTGGGGCTTTGATTTTTGCCAATATTGTGCAGGCTATTGCTTTTGCCTTTTCTAGACCTGCAAATAAGGCCATTATCACAGAATTGGTAGAGAAGGATGAACTGGTCCTCTATAATTCTCGTTTGGAGTTGGTCTTGCAGGTTGTCAGTGTGAGTTCTCCTGTACTTTCTTTTCTGGTTTTACAATTTGCAAGTCTTCGCATTACCTTGGTATTAGATGCTCTTAGTTTTTTTCTAGCTTTTGGCTTGGTAGCCTTGCTTCCAAAGAAAGAAGAGAAGGCTTTGGGGGAGAAGAAACTTACATTCAAAGTTATTTTTTCTGATATCAAGGAGGGAGTTCACTATATTGTGAAGCAAAAAGAAATCTTCTTTTTGTTAGTCATGGCTTCAAGTGTCAATTTTTTCTTCGCAGCCTTTAATTATCTCCTTCCCTTTTCAAATCAGCTCTATGGAGTTCAAGGTGCCTATGCCACTATTTTGATAATGGGAGCTATTGGATCTATTGTTGGGGCCTTGTTAGCTAGTAAGATTAAAGCTAGTATGGAAAAGCTTTTGTTGTTATTGGCTCTGACTGGACTTGGAGTGATGATAATGGGATTCAACCTCCCATCCTACCTTGCCTTTTCAGGGAATTTCATTTGTGAACTATTTATGACGATGTTCAATATTCACTTTTTTGCTCAGGTACAAACCAAGGTTGAAGGTGAATATCTTGGTAGAGTTCTCAGTTCGATTTATACCTTAGCCATACTATTTATGCCTATTGCAACAGGTTTAATGACCTGGCTTCCAAGTGTTCATCTTTATTCTTTCTTGATTATTGGACTTGGAGTTGTCGCCTTATCCTTCTTAGCTCTAGGCTATGTACGAACTCATTTTGAAAAAGAGACATAAGTTTGCTTGGACTTCAAAAATAATTCCAATCTAAGTGTTTTTTCCGTCCTTCTCGTTTGTGAGGAGGGCTTAATTTATGGTAAAATGGTTTTATGAATAAAAGAATGAATGAGTTAGTCGCCTTGCTCAATCGCTATGCGGCTGAGTACTATACCAGCGATAATCCCTCGGTTTCAGACAGTGAGTATGATCGCCTTTACCGAGAGTTGGTTGAGTTAGAAACTGCCTATCCAGATCAAGTGTTAGCAGACAGTCCGACCCATCGTGTTGGTGGTAAAGTCTTAGATGGTTTTGAAAAATACAGTCATCAGTATCCTCTTTATAGTTTGCAGGATGCTTTTTCACGTGAGGAACTTGAAGCTTTTGATGCGCGTGTTCGTAAGGAAGTGGCTCATCCGACCTATATTTGTGAGCTGAAAATCGATGGCTTGTCTATCTCGCTGACTTATGAAAAGGGGATTTTGGTTGCTGGGGCAACACGTGGTGATGGTTCTATTGGTGAAAATATTACAGAAAATCTTAAACGCGTTAAGGACATTCCCTTAACTTTGCCAGAAGAACTAGATATCACAGTTCGTGGAGAATGTTATATGCCACGCGCTTCTTTTGACCAGGTTAACCAAGCTCGACAAGAAAATGGAGAGCCCGAATTTGCTAATCCTCGTAATGCAGCGGCAGGAACCCTGCGACAGTTGGATACAGCAGTAGTAGCCAAGCGCAATCTTGCAACGTTTCTCTATCAAGAAGCCAGCCCGTCAACTCGTGATAGTCAAGAAAAAGTGTTGACGCACCTTGAACAACTAGGTTTTGTAGTCAATCCTAAGCGAATTCTGGCTAAAAATATAGATGACATCTGGAGTTTTATCCAAGAAGTAGGGAAAGATCGAGACAATCTGCCTTACGATATTGATGGGGTAGTGATCAAGGTCAACGACCTAGCAGGCCAAGAAGAGCTTGGCTTTACCGTTAAGGCACCAAAGTGGGCAGTGGCCTACAAGTTCCCAGCTGAAGAAAAAGAAGCTCAACTCTTATCAGTTGATTGGACAGTTGGCCGTACGGGTGTTGTAACCCCAACTGCGAATCTAACACCAGTACAACTAGCCGGAACAACTGTTAGCCGTGCGACCCTGCACAATGTGGATTATATTGCTGAAAAAGATATCCGCAAAGACGACACGGTCATCGTCTATAAGGCCGGGGACATCATCCCTGCAGTTTTACGTGTGGTAGAGTCCAAAAGAATTTCTGAAGAAAAACTAGATATCCCTACAAACTGTCCAAGTTGTGACTCTGACTTGTTGCACTTTGAAGATGAAGTGGCCCTGCGTTGTATCAATCCGCGTTGTCCTGCTCAAATCATGGAAGGTTTGATCCACTTTGCCTCTCGAGATGCCATGAATATTACAGGGCTTGGTCCATCTATTGTTGAGAAGCTATTTGCTGCTAATTTAGTCAAGGATGTAGCGGATATTTACCGTTTGCAAGAAGAGGATTTCCTCCTTTTAGAGGGGGTTAAGGAAAAGTCTGCTGGTAAACTCTATCATGCTATTCAAGCATCAAAGGAAAACTCTGCTGAAAAACTCTTGTTTGGTTTGGGAATTCGCCATGTCGGCAGTAAGGCCAGTCAGTTGTTACTCCAACATTTCCATTCAATTGAAAATCTGGCTCAGGCAGATCCAGAGGAAGTGGCGAGTATTGAAAGTTTGGGTGGTGTGATTGCCAAGAGTCTTCAGACTTATTTTGCGACAGAAGGCTCTGAAATTCTCCTAAGAGAATTGAAAGAAGCTGGGGTCAATCTGGACTATAAAGGTCAGACAGTAGTAGCGGATGCGGCCTTGTCAGGTTTGACCGTTGTATTGACTGGGAAATTGGAACGTCTCAAACGCTCAGAAGCTAAAAGCAAACTCGAAAGTCTGGGTGCCAAGGTGACAGGCAGTGTTTCTAAAAAGACCAATCTCGTCGTTGCAGGTACAGATGCTGGAAGTAAACTTCAAAAGGCACAAGAACTTGGTATCGAGGTTCGAGATGAAGCTTGGCTAGAAGGCTTGTAATAATCGTTTAAAATCAGAGCTTAGATAATATGACTATGTGTGTTAATCGGGACAAAATCGATCAAGAATTTATTAGTGAACTAGAAACAAATTAAGAAGTAAAAAGGAAAAATAAAAAATGTTTAATTACCCTATTCGCATTCATTACCATCGCAAGAATGGAGAATACGACACTTGCTCTTTTGTAAAAAGTCAGGACCAGCGGATTGATTTGCTGACCTACAAAGAAGATTATTTTGGTGCTTTATTTAGTTTTGAACACCCAAGTTCTCATGCCTTAGAAAGCTTGAATTTTGTGGTTCATACAGGTCAAACCAGTAAAGAGTATGCTATCCGTTTTAATCACTATCCCCTCTTAACGGAGGTCTGGATTTTGGAAGGGGATGATAGAATTTATTATTCTGAAAATCCTGCTATTGCCAGTCCTTTCTATAAAAATCAAAATCCTTTTGCCTTTGACAAGGCTATCAATAGCGCTAGTTTCGACCACCACTGGGGCTACCAAGGTGAATTGGGTTGCCGTGTAGAGGACAATCAGGCTCATTTTGCTCTCTGGGCTCCAACAGCGACAGAAGTGCAGGTTGTCGTTTATGGATCAGCTGCTAATGATGCTCCTGTTTGGAAGATTTTTGATATGGAGAGAGGCAATAGCTACTCTTATAATCATAAGGACAATACAATCGGTGTCTGGAGTTTGGATGTTGAGGAAGATTTGACTGGTAAGGCTTATCAGTATCAAGTCCAATTTCCTCACCACCAAACACTGACACGCGATCCTTACACCATCGCGACCAGTCCTGATGGCAAACGTTCAGCTATCCTGAGCCATGAAGAAAAGCAAGTTGAAAATTTCGAGGTTAAGCATGGTTCTGAGGCTACTTGGCGTTTGAAAAATCCATGTAAGGCAGTTATTTGTGAAATGCACATTCGTGATTTGACCAAATCACCGACCTCAGGTGTGGATGAACATCTTCGCGGAACTTTCTTGGGTGCTGCTCAGACTGGAACGGTTAACCAGTATGGCCAGTCAACTGCTTTTGATTACATCAAGAAGATCGGCTACAATTATGTTCAGTTGCAACCAATTGCAGACCGTCACAAAGAATATGATGCGGATGGGAATGTAACCTACAACTGGGGTTATGATCCACAAAACTATAACGCGCCAGAAACTAGTTTTTCAACTAATCCAGACGACCCAGCTCAGGTTATTCGTGATTTGAAGACCATGGTTCAAGCTTACCACGATGCGGGTATTGGTGTTATTATGGATGTGGTCTATAACCATACCTTCTCAGTTGTTGATGCACCTTTCCAAACAACTGTCCCTGATTACTATTATCGTATGAATCCAGACGGTACCTTCCAGAATGGAACGGGTGTTGGAAATGAAACAGCCAGCGAACATGAAATGTTCCGCAAGTATATGATTGATTCCCTCCTATACTGGGTACAGGAATACAATATTGACGGCTTCCGTTTTGACTTGATGGGGATTCATGATGTCAAGACTATGCAGATGATTCGTCAGAGTTTGGATGAAATTGACCCTAACATTATCCTTTATGGAGAAGGTTGGGACATGGGAACAGGTCTTGCCCCTTATGATAAGGCTAAGAAAGACAACGCCTACGAAATGCCAAATATTGGTTTCTTTAATGACAATCAGCGTGATGCTGTTAAAGGTGGAGAAGTTTACGGTGCAATTAAATCAGGTTTTGTCAGCGGTGCTGCGACAGAGCCAATTCTTGCCAAAGCAATCCTAGGCAGTCGTGAATTAGGAACCTATACACATCCAAATCAAGTACTTAACTATGTGGAAGCCCATGACAATTACAATCTTCACGATTTATTGGCAACTCTTCATCCAGACCAAAGTTCAGAACAAATCATGCGCAAGGTTGAGACAGCCACAGCTATGAACCTACTCATGCAAGGGATGGCCTTTATGGAAATCGGTCAAGAATTTGGTCGTACCAAACTAGTTGCGACTGGTGAAAATGGTGAGTTGACCCATGATGATAGAGAGCGTGCTATGAATAGCTATAATGCTCCAGACAGTGTGAACCAAGTGAACTGGAACTTGATTAATGAGCGTCAAGATAGTATTGAGTTTATCCGTCAGATGATTCGATTGAAGACAGGAACCGGTGCCTTTTCTTACCCTACTTATGATGAAATTTACCATCATGTTTTTGTTCATTCAGCAAATGAACATAGTGGTTTGATTGTCTATGAGATTCAAGGGGAAGACCATTTACTGGTTGTATTTAATGCTAAAGGGCAAGACTTCCAGTTTGAAAATGCTGGAAATCTAGAACTATTGGTGACCAATAGCCATTTAAGTGATAAAGACATGGTTGGTGGTGTTAGTGCCAGCGTCTTTAAAGTCTTGTAGAAAAAATCAAAAGTTTTCAATTGTGTCGTATAATTTCTAGGATATCTTCTTGCTAAAAATTATAAAACTCAATGAAGAATAACATAGCATGAAAAAGGTTTAGTTCATCTAAGCCTTTTCTTCTTGTACTGACTGCTTAACAAAAGAGTTCAAATAGTTTGAAAAGTCAAGCTTGTGAAAATAATCTCAAAAATATTGTAAAAAGGGTTGTAATTTTCTGAAAATTTGGTAAAATATATCTTAATCATTTTCAGGAGGACGAGAATTTGACAAGATATCAGAATTTAGTAAATGGAGAATGGAAATCATCTGAAAAAGAAATTACGATTTATTCACCAATCAATCAAGAAGAATTAGGGACAGTACCCGCTATGAGCCAAGCAGAAGTAGATGAGGCTATGCAAGCTGCGCGTGCAGCCCTGCCAGCATGGCGAGATTTATCAGCAGTTGAACGTGCGGCTTATTTGCATAAAACAGCAGCTATTTTAGAACGCGATAAGGAAGAAATTGGTACTATCCTTGCCAAAGAAGTAGCAAAAGGAATTAAAGCAGCCATTGGAGAAGTAGTGCGTACAGCAGACTTGATTCGTTATGCTGCTGAGGAAGGTCTCCGTATCACTGGACAAGCAATGGAAGGTGGTGGTTTTGAAGCAGCAAGTAAAAACAAACTGGCTGTTGTTCGTCGTGAGCCGGTTGGAGTCGTGCTAGCTATTGCTCCCTTTAACTATCCAGTCAACCTTTCTGGATCTAAGATTGCTCCGGCCTTGATTGCAGGGAATGTGGTTATGTTTAAACCACCAACACAAGGTTCTATTTCTGGTCTCTTGTTGGCTAAAGCCTTTGAAGAAGCAGGGATTCCAGCAGGTGTTTTCAATACCATTACGGGTCGTGGTTCAGAAATTGGGGATTATATCATTGAGCACAAAGAAGTCAACTTCATCAACTTTACAGGTTCAACTCCAATCGGAGAACGTATTGGTCGTTTAGCTGGTATGCGTCCTATCATGTTGGAACTTGGCGGAAAAGATGCGGCTCTTGTACTAGCAGATGCAGATTTGGAACATGCTGCCAAGCAAATTGTTGCAGGTGCCTTTAGCTACTCAGGCCAACGTTGCACGGCCATTAAACGTGTCATTGTTCTTGAAAGTGTAGCAGATAAATTAGTTACCTTGCTTCAAGCAGAGGTTGCTAAATTAACAGTTGGTGATCCATTTGACAATGCTGATATTACACCTGTTATTGACAATGCTTCAGCCGACTTCATCTGGGGCTTGATTGAGGATGCGCAAGAAAAAGGTGCTCAGGCTCTTACACCAATCAAACGTGAGGATAATCTTCTCTGGCCAGTGCTTTTTGACCAAGTTACAAAAGATATGAAAGTAGCATGGGAAGAGCCATTTGGCCCTGTTTTACCAATTATTCGTGTGGCTAATGTAGAAGAAGCAATTGCCTTTGCTAACGAATCTGAATTCGGCCTTCAATCCTCAGTCTTTACAAATGATTTCAAAAAGGCTTTTGAAATTGCTGAAAAACTTGAAGTGGGTACAGTTCATATTAATAATAAAACCCAACGTGGTCCAGATAATTTCCCATTCCTTGGTGTCAAAGGTTCTGGAGTTGGAGTGCAAGGAATTAAATATAGCATTGAAGCGATGACAAATGTCAAATCCATTGTTTTTGATGTGAAATAAAATGTAAAATCAGGAAATTGTTTTCCTGGTTTCTTTTTTTACTTTAAAACAACAATTTTATTGGTAAAATAACGAACTTTATGATAGTATTGTAAAAAAACAATTCGTTTTCATAATCTGTTTGAAAATTTCTTGATTTACAAGTGAACACATCAGTGAATTTGTTGAAGACTTTCAAAAGATTTTTTTGCAAATTCCGTAATTTACTTGAATCTTCCCTAAAAAGGTAGTATAATAAATCTATAGAAAACGCTTACAGAGAAAGAGGAGGTATTATGGATAAAAGAGAAGCTTTGCGCACCTTTATGACAGGAGAAAATTTTCACCTTCAGCATTATCTAGGAGCACATAGGGAAGAACTAAATGGAGAGTACGGTTATACATTTCGTGTATGGGCTCCCAATGCTCAGGCTGTTCACTTGGTTGGGGATTTCACCAACTGGATTGAGGGTCAGATTCCAATGGTAAGAAATGACTTTGGAGTTTGGGAAGTCTTTACCACTCTTGCTCAAGAAGGGCATATTTACAAATATCATGTCACACGTCAAAATGGTCATCAACTGATGAAGATTGACCCTTTTGCTGTCAGATATGAGGCGCGTCCAGGAACAGGGGCAATCGTAACAGAGCTTCCTGAGAAGAAATGGAGGGATGGACTTTGGCTGGCACGAAGAAAACGTTGGGGCTTTGCTGAACGTCCTGTCAATATCTATGAAGTTCACGCTGGCTCATGGAAAAGAAATCCTGATGGTAGTCCTTATAGTTTTGCCCAGCTCAAGGATGAACTCATTCCTTATCTCGTTGAAATGAACTATACTCACATTGAGTTTATGCCCTTGATGTCTCACCCACTTGGTTTGAGTTGGGGTTATCAGCTTATGGGTTACTTCGCTTTAGAGCATGCTTATGGCCGACCAGAGGAGTTTCAAGATTTTGTCGAGGAGTGTCATATCCATAATATTGGGGTTATCGTAGACTGGGTACCTGGTCACTTTACCATTAATGATGATGCCTTGGCCTATTATGATGGAACACCGACTTTTGAATACCAAGACCATAATAAGGCTCATAACTACGGTTGGGGTGCACTCAATTTTGATCTTGGAAAAAATGAAGTCCAGTCCTTCTTGATTTCTAGCATTAAGTTTTGGATTGACTTTTACCATCTAGATGGTATTCGAGTGGATGCAGTTAGCAACATGCTCTATCTTGACTACGATGATGCTCCATGGACACCTAATAAAGATGGTGGCAATCTCAACTATGAAGGATATTATTTCCTTCAACGCTTGAATGATGTCATTAAACTAGTTCATCCAGACGTTATGATGATCGCAGAAGAAAGTTCGTCAGCAACCAAGATTACGGGAATGAAAGAGCTTGGTGGTTTAGGATTTGACTACAAGTGGAATATGGGCTGGATGAATGATATCCTCCGATTCTACGAAGAAGACCCTATTTACCGTAAGTATGACTTTAATCTGGTGACTTTCAGCTTTATGTATGTTTTCAATGAAAACTATCTCCTACCATTCTCGCACGATGAAGTGGTTCATGGCAAGAAGAGTATGATGCATAAGATGTGGGGAGATCGTTACAATCAATTCGCAGGCTTGCGCAATCTCTACACTTACCAAATTTGTCACCCTGGTAAGAAATTGCTCTTCATGGGTAGCGAATACGGTCAATTCCTAGAATGGAAATCTGAGGAACAGTTGGAATGGTCTAACCTAGAAGACCCAATTAATGCTAAGATGAAGTATTTCACTTCTCAGCTAAACCAGTTTTACAAAGACAACCGCTGTCTGTGGGAAATTGATACCAGCTATGATGGTATTGAAATCATTGATGCGGATAATCGAGACCAGAGTGTTCTTTCCTTCATCCGTAAGGGTAAGAAGGGCGACATGCTAGTCTGCGTCTTTAATATGGCACCTGTTGAACGAAAAGATTTTACAATTGGACTGCCTATTGCAGGGATTTATGAAGAAGTCTGGAATACTGAGTTAGAAGAGTGGGGAGGCGTTTGGAAAGAACATAATCAAACTGTTCAAACGCAAGAAGGACTATGGAAAGATTATGAGCAGACCTTGACCTTTACCCTACCGGCTATGGGAGCAAGTGTTTGGAAAATCAAACGCCGCTTGAAATCTGCAAAAACCGTCACAAATAAAAACCAAAAAGGAGTAGAAAATGAAGAATGAAATGTTAGCTTTGATTCTTGCTGGTGGGCAAGGAACTCGTCTCGGAAAACTCACTCAAAACCTTGCAAAACCAGCTGTGCAATTTGGTGGGCGCTACCGTATCATTGACTTTGCTCTTTCAAACTGTGCCAACTCAGGGATTCACAATGTTGGAGTCATTACACAGTACCAACCTCTTGCTCTCAATAACCATATTGGGAATGGTTCAAGCTGGGGACTAGACGGTATCAATTCTGGTGTCTCTATTCTTCAACCGTATTCTGCAAGTGAAGGAAATCGTTGGTTCGAAGGGACTAGTCACGCTATTTACCAAAATATTGACTATATCGACAGTGTCAATCCTGAGTATGTCTTGATTCTGTCTGGGGACCACATCTATAAAATGGACTATGATGATATGCTCCAGTCACACAAGGATAATAATGCTAGTTTGACAGTAGCAGTTCTTGATGTTCCTCTAAAAGAAGCTAGCCGTTTTGGTATTATGAACACAGATGCCAATAACCGCATTGTTGAATTTGAAGAAAAGCCAGCACAACCAAAATCTACAAAGGCTTCTATGGGTATTTACATCTTTGATTGGCAACGTCTGCGCAATATGCTTGTTGCTGCTGAAAAGAGCAATGTAGATATGTCAGATTTTGGTAAAAATGTCATTCCAAATTACCTTGAGTCAGGTGAAAGTGTCTATGCATATGAGTTTAATGGCTACTGGAAAGATGTTGGTACCATTGAGTCACTTTGGGAAGCAAATATGGAGTACATTTCTCCAGAGAATGCCTTGGACAGCCGTAACCGTCAATGGAAGATTTACTCAAGAAACTTAATTTCACCACCAAACTTCCTTGGGGCAAATGCTCATGTGGAAGATTCCTTGGTTGTTGATGGCTGTTTTGTAGATGGAACTGTTAAACATTCTATCCTTTCAACAGGTGCGCAAGTTCGCGAAGGGGCAGAAGTAGTAGATTCAGTTATCATGAGTGGTGCAATTGTTGGTCAGGGAGCTAAAATTAAACGTGCCATTATTGGTGAAGGTGCAGTTATTTCTGACGGTGTCGAAATTGATGGAACAGAAGAAGTACAAGTTGTAGGATATAATGAAGTAGTGGGGGTAGCAACAGATGAAGATTGATAAATATTCAGCCATTTTAGGAAATACAGTTGGTTTTCATGATATGTCAACACTGACAGACCACCGTCCAGTAGCTAGTTTGCCATTTGGTGGTAAATATCGTTTGATTGACTTCCCACTTTCCAGTCTTGCTAATGCAGGTGTCCGTAGTATCTTTGGTATTTTCCAACAAGATAATATCAGTTCTGTCTTTGACCATATCCGTTCAGGACGTGAGTGGGGCTTATCAACCCTTCTTAGCCACTATTATCTAGGTATTTACAATACCCGTGTGGAAAGTAGTACAGTTGGAAAAGAATACTACCAACAGCTTCTTACTTATTTGAAACGTTCTGGCTCAAACCAAACAGTTGCCCTCAACTGTGATGTTTTGATTAATATTGATTTGAACCAAGTTTTCCATCTACATAGTACAACAAAAGGGCCTATCACTGTAGTTTATAAAAAACTAGCTAAGAAAGACATTTCAGAAGTAAACGCAATCTTGGAAGTGGATGAAACAGACCATGTTCGTTCTCATAAACTCTTTGATAGCAAGTTACCAGATCAAATCTATAACATGTCTACAGATATCTTTGTCGTTGATACACCTTGGTTGATAGAACGCTTGGAAGAAGAAGCTAAAAAAGAACATCCAGAGAAGTTACGCTATGTTTTACGGGATTTGGCTGCAAAAGAAGGGGCTTTTGCCTACGAGTATACAGGCTACCTTGCAAATATTCATTCTGTAGAGTCTTATTACCAAGCTAACAAAGATATGCTTGAATCACAAAAATTCTACTCTCTCTTCTCACCAAACCAAAAGATTTATACAAAGGTCAAAAACGAAGAGCCAACTTACTATGCCAATACATCTAAGGTAAGTACTTCTCAGTTTGCTTCTGGTAGTATCATTGAAGGTCAAGTGGCTAATTCTGTTTTATCACGTAATATTCATGTCCATAAGGATAGCTTGGTTAAAGATAGTCTACTCTTCCCTCGCGTTGTTATTGGAGAAGGTGCTCAGGTCGAATATGCTATCTTGGACAAGGGTGTGGAAGTTGAGCCAGGTGTTGTGATTCGAGGAACTGCAGAACATCCAGTTGTCGTTAAGAAAGGTAGCAAAGTAACAGAGGATATTCATTCATGAAAATTTTATTTGTAGCAGCAGAGGGTGCACCCTTCTCAAAAACAGGTGGTTTGGGAGACGTTATTGGCGCTCTTCCAAAATCACTGGTAAAAGCTGGACATGAAGTTGCAGTGATTTTACCCTACTATGACATGGTAAAGGCTAAATTTGGAAATCAAATTGAAGATATTCTTCATTTTGAGGTGTGTGTTGGTTGGCGCAGACAGTACTGTGGGATTAAGAAAACAGTACTAAATGGTGTGACCTTCTACTTTATTGACAACCAATATTATTTCTTCCGTGGTCATGTTTACGGTGATTTTGATGACGGAGAACGCTTTGCCTTTTTCCAACTTGCTGCCATTGAGGCTATGGAAAGGATTGACTTTATTCCTGACCTTCTCCATGTTCATGACTACCATACAGCTATGATTCCTTTCTTGTTAAAGGAAAAATACTGTTGGATTCAAGCCTATCAAGGAATAAAAACTGTTTTAACCATTCATAATTTGGAATTCCAAGGACAATTTTCAGAAGGAATGTTATGGGACTTGTTTGGAGTTGGCTTTGAACGTTACGCTGATGGCACCCTTCGATGGAACAACTGTCTGAACTGGATGAAGGCAGGTATTCTCTATGCAGATCGTGTTTCAACCGTTTCACCTAGCTATGCTCATGAAATTATGACCAGTCAGTTCGGATGTAACTTGGATCAAATTCTTCGAATGGAGTCTGGCAAGGTGTCTGGTATCGTGAATGGGATTGATGCTGATCTTTATAATCCTCAGACGGATGCCCTATTAGATTATCATTTTAATCAGGAAGATTTGTCTGGGAAGGCCCAAAACAAGGCAAAATTGCAAGAAAGAGTTGGCTTGCCAGTTAGAGCCGACGTTCCACTGGTGGGAATTGTTTCTCGTTTGACACGTCAAAAAGGTTTTGATGTGGTGGTTGAAAGTCTTCACCATATCTTGCAAAATGATGTTCAGATTGTTCTTTTGGGAACTGGAGATCCAGCCTTTGAAGGAGCTTTCTCATGGTTTGCTCAGATTTACCCAGACAAGCTATCAGCAAATATCACTTTTGATGTCAAACTAGCTCAAGAAATCTACGCTGCTTGTGACCTCTTCCTCATGCCGAGTCGTTTCGAACCGTGTGGCTTGTCTCAAATGATGGCTATGCGTTACGGAACCTTGCCGTTGGTCCATGAAGTTGGAGGCTTGCGAGATACAGTTCGCGCTTTCAATCCAATCGAAGGAAGCGGTACTGGCTTTAGCTTTGACAATCTATCTCCTTATTGGTTAAATTGGACTTTCCAAACAGCTTTGGACTTGTATAGAAATCATCCAGACATTTGGAGAAACCTACAAAAACAAGCTATGGAGTGTGATTTCTCATGGGATACGGCCTGCAAGTCATACCTTGACTTGTACCATAGTTTAGTTAATTAATAGATAAAATCGTATGATGACTTCATACGATTTTTGGGCTGTTTAGAGAGGAGAACTGATGTCTCAAGTAAAAGGTTTGTGTGTTATGGATGTTGATGGAACCTTAATCCTAGAAGAAGTGATTGATCTTTTGGGTAAAGAGGCAGGTCGTGAGGAGGAAATTTCACAGATTACAAGTCGGGCAATGCAAGGAGAGTTGGACTTTGAAAGCAGTTTACGAAAAAGAGTGTCCTTGTTGGAAGGTCTTCCTGTTTCGGTTTTTGATAAAGTCTTCAACACTATTCATCTAACGTCAAATGCCCAGGAATTCATTTCCATTCTCCAAAATAATGGAATCCTAGTTGGTCTGGTGTCCGGTGGATTTACACCAATAGTTGAGAGATTAGCAAAATCCCTCGACATTGCCTATTTCTCTGCCAACCAACTGGAAGTCAAAGACGGTCTTTTAACAGGAAAATTAGTTGGACAAATTATTAGTCCCGAAGTCAAAAAAGATACTCTAGAACAATGGAGAAAGGAACTAAAACTTTCTAAAGAAAGAACGATTGCAATCGGTGATGGGGCCAATGACCTATTTATGTTGAAGTCAGCAGGACTGGGAATCGCCTTTTGTGCTAAAGAAGTGCTGAAACAGGAAATACCAAATCATGTTGACAAGAGAGATTTTTTAGAAGTTCTTCCTTTGATTGGCTTTTTAGAATGAGGGAAAATATGAAGATTGTAATTGCACCAGATTCGTTTAAGGAAAGCTTGACCTCTGAAGAGGTAGCTAAAGCTATTAAAAAAGGTTTCCAACAATCGATAGCAGATGTAGACTGTCTCCTCTGCCCTGTTGGTGATGGGGGAGAAGGTACAGTAGATTCCATTCGACATTCTCTTGAACTAGAAGAAAAATGGATTCAAGTGACAGGACCTTTTGGCCAAAAAGAAGCCATGCGCTATTTTCAAAAAGAACAACTGGTACTATTGGAAGTTGCTGATTTGGTTGGCCTTGGAAAAATTCCGCTAGAGAAACGAAATCCACTTCAAATCCAAACTCGTGGTATCGGAGAGTTGATTCGCCATCTCATTGCTCAAGGGATTAAAGAAATCTATATCGGCGTTGGTGGCACGTCCAGTAATGATGGAGATATTGGGATTGCTGCTGGTTTAGGCTATCAATTTTATGATAGGTATGGAAATGTTTTGCTCGCTTGCGGTCAATCCTTACTAAAATTAGCTTCTGTTTCAATAGAAAATCGCTATGAAATTCCTGAAGATGTTCAAATTCGTATTTTAGCAGATGTCGTGAGTCCCTTATGTGGATATCAAGGTGCGACCTACACGTTTGGCAAGCAAAAAGGCCTAGATCCTACTATGTTTGAGGCCGTAGATCAAGCGATCCAAGATTTTTATGAAAAATTCTCACCTGTAACATTGGAAATTAAAGGAGCAGGAGCTGGTGGAGGCATTGCTGGCGGTTTGTGTGCCTTTGCTCAGGCAAATATCGTGTCTGGAATTGATACCTGCTTGAACTTAATCAACTTTGATAAGAAAGTTTTACATGCTGACTTGGTTGTTGTAGGAGAAGGAAGGCTAGATAGTCAAAGCCTAGCAGGTAAAGCGCCTATTGGTGTTGCAAAAAGAACCCCTGTCGGAGTTCCTGTCATTGCTATTTGTGGTAGTCTTGCTGAAGATTTACCTTCCCTACCATTTGAAAATATCCAAGCTGCCTTTTCTATTTTAGAGAAAAGCGAACCTCTAGAAGATAGTTTGAAAAATGCCAGTCTCTATTTGGAGCACACGGCAGCTAATATCGGGCACTTATTAAATATGCGCAAGATTTAGCCAAACCATTTCTTCCAGATGGATGTTTTGGCAGGTTCTTCCTTTTTACCTTCCCAAAGTTTTGCAAAAGCAAGTCGAAGATCCTTTTCTTCTACTTGAACTGGTGCATTGCTATGGATAATCAGGCCAAAAGGAGAAGAAGTATGCTCTTCAGATACAATGGTAGCTTGACTATCAGTTTCTTTAGCTTCTTTTAAATAGAAAACTTGCTTGTCAAATTCGATATTTGGAGAAATCTTTACAAATAGTGGCTCTGCTTTTTCCTGAAGGTTTTCTAAAATAGATAAAAAGCCTTTTTCTAACTGAGGGCTATTTGCTGTGTCAATATCTGCATATCCAAGAACTCTTTCCTCAAAAGTGCCAAGATAGCGTCTTTGCTCATCTGGATTTAATTTTGCTCCACCATGAGCTTTTTCAAGTAATTGTTTTGATAAATCTGTCATGAAAACAGTATATCATAAAAGTTAGAATAAAACAGACAAAAGAAAGCGATTACTTTATAAAGTTAAGGAAAATTTGCACAAAGATAACGTTTTTTCTTGAAAAAGGAGGGTTTTTAAGGTATTATAGAGGTGTAAAAAATTTAACTCATAAGGAGAGTAAAAAATGTCAATTATTACTGATGTTTACGCTCGCGAAGTCCTAGACTCACGCGGTAACCCAACACTTGAAGTAGAAGTTTATACTGAATCAGGTGCTTTCGGACGTGGTATGGTTCCATCAGGAGCTTCTACTGGTGAACACGAAGCAGTTGAACTTCGCGACGGTGACAAATCTCGTTACGGTGGTCTTGGTACACAAAAAGCTGTTGACAACGTAAACAACATCATTGCTGAAGCTATCATCGGCTACGATGTACGTGATCAACAAGCTATCGACCGTGCTATGATCGCTCTTGACGGTACTCCTAACAAAGGTAAATTGGGTGCTAACGCAATCCTTGGTGTGTCTATCGCTGTAGCTCGTGCTGCTGCTGACTACCTTGAAATCCCACTTTACAGCTACCTTGGTGGATTCAACACTAAAGTTCTTCCAACTCCAATGATGAATATCATCAACGGTGGTTCTCACTCTGACGCTCCAATCGCTTTCCAAGAATTCATGATCGTACCTGCTGGTGCGCCATCATTCAAAGAAGCTCTTCGTTGGGGTGCTGAAATCTTCCACGCACTTAAGAAAATCCTTAAATCTCGTGGTTTGGAAACAGCCGTAGGTGACGAAGGTGGATTTGCTCCTCGTTTTGAAGGAACTGAAGACGGAGTTGAAACTATCCTTGCTGCTATCGAAGCTGCTGGATATGTTCCTGGTAAAGACGTATTTATCGGATTTGACTGTGCTTCATCAGAATTCTACGATAAAGAACGTAAAGTTTACGACTACACTAAATTCGAAGGTGAAGGAGCAGCTGTACGTACTGCTGCAGAACAAATCGACTATCTTGAAGAATTGGTAAACAAATACCCAATCATCACTATCGAAGATGGTATGGATGAAAATGACTGGGACGGTTGGAAAGCTCTTACTGAACGTCTTGGTGGTAAAGTTCAATTGGTTGGTGACGACTTCTTCGTAACAAACACTTCTTACCTTGAAAAAGGTATTGCAGAAGGTGCTGCTAACTCAATCCTTATCAAAGTTAACCAAATCGGTACTCTTACTGAAACATTCGACGCTATCGAAATGGCGAAAGAAGCTGGTTACACTGCCGTTGTATCACACCGTTCAGGTGAAACTGAAGATTCAACAATCGCTGACATCGCAGTTGCAACTAACGCAGGACAAATCAAGACTGGTTCACTTTCACGTACAGACCGTATCGCTAAATACAACCAATTGCTTCGCATCGAAGACCAACTTGGTGAAGTAGCTGAATACCGTGGATTGAAATCATTCTACAACTTGAAAAAATAAAATAGTTCAGTGAACTATTTTATCCCGAACCTTGAAATTCAAAAGTTCGGCCGTTGATTTAACAACGTTTCTAGCCCCTCGGATTTTATCCGAAGGGCTATTTTTGTATTTAGGGGGGCAAAAAAGGGGCAAAACTTTTTAAAAAATCTTGTTCATAACTTTATCTAGTACATTGATTGCTTCATCTTTCATGTTCTTTGTGACGTGGGTGTAGATGGAAGTAGTAACTTCAGAGTGGGAATGTCCATGATTGTTTTTAAAGGAATTTTATTTTCTGATAAAATATTGGCCATCGCAGACAGCATGCTTTTATAGATGCTAAATTTGATTTATTTTTATGGAATCCTCTTATTTTGAGATGAATACCAATTATAAGTGATTTGCATATCCAGGATATTACAAAGAAAGGCAAGCTAGTGGCCACATAAATTTTATTTCATATTCTTTAAAGCTGTTTACTCTGTTAGCAATTGTATTTGATATGATCAAATAAGATGAATAGTTTATTGAATCCCTTTCTTATTTATTACATAATTCAATTTATGTAATCTATAAACTATCCAAGGCATTCTTTTGTTCATCATTTACGATATGGGTATAGAGGTCAGTGACTTGTGTACTGGCGTGACCTAGCTGGTGACTAACCAAAACTTGTGATTTAGTTGCATCATAGAGCCTAGTTGCTAGGGTGTGGCGCAGTTTGTGGGGGGTTACACGAACTTTGAAGTCTTCAGAGTATTTGGCAACCATTTTCTCAACACTGGAAGCATCGATACGATTAGGAACACCTCTGTAGAGAGTCAAAAAAAGGGCTGTGTCTGTCTTTTCCGTTTTATAGCGTTGATTTCGAATAGCGAGATAATTTTCTAGATAAGGTTTGGCAAAGGCAGCGACATTTACCGAATCACGTTTGCCACCTTTTCGAGTGACATCAATAACCATCATCTTGAGATTGAGATCTCTTAAATCCAGATTAACAGCTTCAGATAAGCGAACACCCGATGCCAAGAGAAGGGCAATAATGGCCAAATCACGTTCTTTATTTTTATTAAACGATGATAGAGCACGATTTGAGAGCTGTTGTGGGTAATCTTGGTCTATATAAGTCAGAAACCCTTCTGTTTCATCACCTAGAAAGAGCTTTTGTTTGATGTTTTCAGCTCTAGCAGCAAGTGTCTCTTTCTTTTTCTTGGTTGAAACTTTCTTCATTACATTACGATAGAAATAAGGTTCGCCCTGATCGTTTTCAACCTCCTCAGTCAGATATTTGTAAAGACTGGAAAGAGCTGATAAGGTCCGATTGATGGTCGTTTGGGAAATGCCTTGCTTGGTTGTATTGGCATTCATCAAAGGACGTTCTCTAAGATAAAGGATAAAAGCCTCCATATCTTTCTTTGACATATTTTCCAAGACAGATAAAGAAATATCAGATATTTTATCGGCATTTGAGATACCAGACTCTAAAACCCAGCTGAAAAATCGATCGTATTCCTTGAGGTATTCGTACAAGGTTGTAAAACTGTAAGGTACAGCCAGCTTAGATTGATAGTATTCCAAAACATACCAGGGCATGATTTGTTTTAGTTTGTCGATTCGTTCCAGTAAAATCTCACGTTTCATGTATTTTCTCCATAAATAAGCCTACAAGTAGTATAGCATAGACTTATTTATTTTTCAAGAAAATTATAGTTTTTCGGAAAGATGTTATAGGAGTTTTTTTAAAGTGATAAAAAGACTTAGACCTCAAACAAAACAGATCTAAGTCTTCGGAGTTTCTATTGTGAATTATTAGCTAGTGCTTTTTCTAGTTTCCAAATACTAAACCAGAATGAAATAGTCAACAGAATAAGGAAAATGATAAAGAACTCACCCACTAAACTTCTCAACTGAAGAGCTATATAAGAAGCTATGAGATACAAAATACATTGTATAATTGCTATTGTTTTCTTTTTCATGATTTTAATCTTACTGTACAGATTTTATGCAGTAAACTTCTTTCTAGCTTTATCATTTCT
Source organism: Streptococcus sp. K0074 (assembly GCF_048843365.1). Lineage (GTDB taxonomy): Bacteria > Bacillota > Bacilli > Lactobacillales > Streptococcaceae > Streptococcus > Streptococcus mitis_BM. The sequence continues at coordinate 1,301,012 of NZ_CP184836.1, read as the reverse complement.
AACTTAATTATAGTCTTATATTTGTATGTGAAATGTTTTATCAGTAAAAAAGAGGGGAAGTCCCCCTCTCAAGATTTTATTTGACTGCTTCTTTCAAAGCATCTACCTTGTCCAAGCGTTCCCATGGAAGGTCAATATCTGTACGTCCCATGTGTCCATAAGCCGCTGTTTGACGGTAAATTGGACGCTTAAGGTCCAGCATTTGGATAATCCCTGCAGGACGAAGGTCAAAGATTTGACGAGTTGCTTTTTCAAGCTTGCTTTCAGCTACTCTTCCTGTACCAAAGGTATCGATACGGACAGAAACAGGCTGGGCAACACCGATAGCATAAGCCAATTGCACTTCTGCCTTCTTAGCCAGACCTGCTGCAACAATATTCTTGGCAATATAGCGAGCCGCATATGACGCAGAACGATCCACCTTAGTCGCATCTTTACCAGAGAAGGCACCGCCACCATGACGAGAGTAGCCACCATAAGTATCTACGATAATCTTACGACCAGTCAGACCTGAGTCCCCTTGAGGTCCACCGATTACAAAACGACCAGTAGGATTGATGAAGAATTTTGTTTGCTCATCCAAGTAAGAGGCTGGAATAACTTCTTTGATAACCTTGTTAATGACATCATTGTGAATTTGTTTGTTGCTGACTTCTGGATCGTGCTGAGTTGAAATAACGACTGTATCCACACTTACTGGACGGTCATTTTCATCATACTCAACTGTAACTTGTGATTTAGCATCTGGGCGAAGATAGCTGATTTCCCCAGATTTACGAAGATCTGCTAAACGACGAACTAATTTATGACTGAGTGAAATTGGCAATGGCATGAGCTCTTCTGTTTCATCCACTGCAAATCCAAACATGAGACCTTGGTCACCAGCACCAATCAAGTCAAGTGGGTCTTGATCAGCATTTCCACGGACCTCCAAGGCTTCATTAACACCTTGGGCGATATCCGGTGACTGCTCAACAAGTGACGGATGGACTCCCACCGTCTCAGCAGAAAATCCATATTCTGTATTAGTGTAGCCAATCTCTGCAATGGTATCACGAACCACACGGTTAATATCCACATAGGCATTTGTAGATATTTCACCAAAAACATGGACAGAACCAGTATATACAGCTGTCTCCGCAGCAACGTGCGCCTCTGGATCCTTTGCTAAAATAGCATCCAAGATAGCATCTGAAATTTGGTCTGCAATCTTATCTGGATGCCCCTCAGATACAGACTCAGACGTGAATAATTTACGTTCTGACATAAAAATGTCCCCCCTTAAAAATAGTGTTATAGAGTTACAAAGTACTGGTAGGTATTTTCATTTTCTAAGAGTTACGACGCGAAAGAAATAAAAACGATACTTTTTTATTTCTGAAGCTAGTAAGGCGCATAGGGTGACCGCGTTATAGCGGCAACCGTAGAATGACGAGCGACTACTTTGGAGCCGTCATTCTTTGCGAGTTACAAAGTACTGATAGGAAAACTCTTAGTGATAAATACCTACCATCTTATCGGGACTATATAACTTTATCATTATACCATTTTTAAGCGCAATTTGCAGTCTATATACTCAATAAAAATCAAAGAACAAGCTTTTTGATTGTAGATAAAACTGACTAAATTAGTAACATATACCTAATACAAGATGACGCTAACTTGTTTTAAAGAGTATTAATGTACTGTTTCAATTTCTACTAATCTATTTTCAATAGGTGTTTAACAACCTTAATATTATGCGTACTATTATTTTCAAACTATCGTGTCCTGAACAATAGTTTGAAAATGAAAAGGGACTTTATTCTTTTTGTAACCTTACTGTAATAATTATCCGATTAAAAAATGATAAAATAGGTATGTACAGTTAAGGAGAGAATAATGCCTGTAAGAAAATTACAATCCTATGAGGTAGACTATCAAGAAGAATTAAATCATCAGAATCCTCGCTATCAAGATTATACACCTGAAGCACAATCTAATGCCAATCTCAAGGAAATCCTATTTTTTGTTAATATTGCTGTTTTTTGTATCTGTATTGCTATCTTTAGTTTTATCTTTTTAGCATTAAAATTATCAACTGCTCTTGCATTTGTCGCAGCAATCGGATTTAGCTTACTTGTTTTAAAAGTCCAACGCTCTATTATCAAACGAAAATTTAGAAGATAAATCATACCCTACGTCTAATCAAGTTGATTTATAAAAAATTAAGGAGAACAGAGGATTTAAGATGAAAAATGTGTTATTCATCTTAAATCCTCTGTTTTTTTGACCAGCTTACCAAATATAATTATTTACTTAATTGAATAACGTGTAACCTTTCCTAATAAATGTTCTCTAAATATCCTAAACTGTAAAATCAATTAGTCTCGTTCCTTTTACCATTTTATTTTCTAAAATATGCTATAATAATACCAAAAGATAAAGAAGGAAGTCTTATGATTAAACTACTAGCCTTGGATATGGACGGAACCCTCCTCAATGAAGCCAAGGAAATCCCACAAGCTCACATCACTGCTATTCACCAAGCTATTGAAAAAGGTGTCAAACTGGTTCTCTGTACAGGTCGGCCGCTTTTTGGCGTCCTCCCCTACTATAAAAAACTGGGGCTTGACCTCCAGAATGAGTATGTCATTGTTAACAACGGTTGTTCAACTCACCAGACCAGTGACTGGGGGCTAGTTGACTGGCAAGAACTTAGTCCAGCTGATATCGAATACCTCTATGACCTAGCAGAAAAAAGTGACGTCCAGTTGACTCTTTTTGATGAGGAACACTATTTTGTCCTCGGTGGTAAGCCCAATCAAGTCATTGAAAATGATGCCAAGTTAGTCTTTTCAGACCTGACTGAAATTTCTCTTGAGGAAGCGACCAGTGGTAAGTATCGTATGTTCCAAGGTATGTTTTTAGGGACAGAAAGCCAGACAGACGATTTTGAGCAACGTTTTGCTGAGGAACTCTGCCAACGATTTAGTGGAGTTCGTTCGCAGCCTGTCATTTATGAAGCTATGCCACTTGGAACGACAAAGGCCACTGCTCTTTCTCGACTAGCTGAGATTTTGAAGATTAATTCTACAGAAATTATGGCCATGGGCGATGCCAATAACGATATCGAAATGCTCCAGTTTGCAGGGCTTGGTATTGCAATGGGAAATGCCAGCGATTATGTCAAATCCCTAGCTGATGACGTTACAGCAAGCAACGAAGAAGACGGCGTTGCGCGTGCCATTGAGAAGTATATTTTATAATTAAGAGGCCCAGTTCATGTCAACTGGGTTTTGATATTTAAGAATTCCTAAAACTTTAGAAACTCTTTAGAAATCCTTGAGCTTTCTTTGATTTCTATGCTTTATACTAAAGTTAACAAAATAAATCAAAAGGAGAGAATCATGAAAACAGTACTCGACATTCATGGATTGTCCAAAAACTTTGACAAACAAGCTATCCTTCAGGATCTTCATCTAACGATAAGAGAGGGAGATATTTATGGACTTATAGGGAAGAACGGAGCTGGGAAAACCACCTTGATAAAAATTATTACGCAACTACTGTTTGCGGATAAAGGAACTATTTCCCTCTTCTCCAGCAAAACGGAAAATGAGTGGACCAAGACTCTATCTCGAGTAGGTTCTGTTATCGAATCACCCGTAGCACATAATCACTTAACAGCTTATCAAAATCTGAAATATTACTGTATGATTCGTCATATTCCAAATGCTGATCAAGTCATTCGAAAAACGCTGGACTATGTAGGTTTGGCAGATACAGGTAAGAAAGTCTTTCGTGATTTCTCGCTAGGAATGAAACAAAGACTTGGTATCGCCATTGCCCTCCTATCCAAACCAGACTTCCTGATCTTAGATGAACCTATCAACGGCCTCGACCCAATCGGTATCAAAGAATTTCGTTTAATGATTCAACGGCTCAATCAAGAAAAAGGAATAACCATTCTCATCTCTAGCCATATCTTGTCAGAACTCTATCTCCTAGCTAATCGTTTTGGTATTTTAGATCAAGGCAAGATTATCCGTGAAATCAGCAAAGCTGAATTTGAAACACTAAGTGAGGATTATATTGTGCTTAAGACAGCCGACCAAGAGAAAGCTTGTCAAGTATTGAAAGAACAAATCCAGCTCCAGTTCAAGGTTGTCAATCCTGAGAATGAAATCCACATCTTTGGTCAGGAACAAGATGTCAAACAGATTCTCAAGGAATTAACTTTGGCAGATGTTGCCATTGACGAGATTTACTATGCCCGTCAAAACCTAGAAGAATACTTCACTCAATTGGTCCAATAGGAGGAAAATCATGATACATACCATTCAAGCAGACTTTTACCGTCTTTTCCGCTCCAAAGGTTTTTGGATTACAGAGGTCATTCTCTTTGTACTCATGTTAATGGGGGCTATTTTTGGAGCTACTGGTCATCTGATGGCAATCAATACAGAAGAACCAGAAATTCCAACCCATGGTTGGGACAGTGTACAAGCCCTGATCAACGCATCTAGTCAAGGTTCAAACCTCGTTTTTCTCTGCATCGTCCTAGCCTGCCTCGTTCTTGGAGTTGATTTAATCGGCAAACTCTATAAAAATAATTTAACAGTGGGTGTTTCTCGTACCGAGTTTTTCCTTGCCAAAGCCTTTGTATTGACTTGTATTGCACTTTTGCAACTTATCATCAGCCTTGTGATTGCCTTTATTCCAGCAACGATCTTAAATGGATTTGGAACTATGCCTGATGGCTTTATTGGCAATCTACTGGTAACAATTTTCCTTCAATTTCTTTGCCTTCTTGCTTGGCTTTCCATTGTTTCCTTCATTCTCTATGTTAGTCATTCTTATCTTGCGGTATTTATTGGTTATTTGGTCAGCTCTATCTTACTTTCTATGCCAATGCTCATCTTCCCAAGTATCAAAATTTCGCCATATTTATCATTGCAGTTTTTCTATGCTATGACTGCTAATAGTGAATCCATTTTCTATACACTTATAGTTACCTTAGCTGTTATTGTAATCTTTAATCTAAGTGGGTTGACAGTTTTTAAAAAGAAAAGTCTATAAAAAATGACCTCCTCTAGCCTACAGAGGAGGTTTCTTTTTGTTAAAAATAAATAAAAACCGACAACCATTGCCCATCTGTGCTTAGCTTCATCTCTGCACCGAGAAGATGACATAATTCCTCAGTGATATAAAGGCCTAAACCAGAGGATTCTTCCGTATCAGATAGGTTTTCAGAATAAAAACGGTTGCTGAGATTTTCAATTCTTTTGATGGGCTGTTTAACAAGGTTTGCAATCTCTAAGACAAGCTGTTCCTTTTCCTTTCTCAAAGATAGCCGCGCTTCTTCCTTGCCATGTTTGAGGACATTCCCAAGCAAATTTTGTAAAATTCGATCCAGTAAGTCTTCATCAGTCATCATTTTTAAACCAGCTTCAACCTTAAAATCAAGCGTGATATTTGCCGCCTGAAAAACATCATAATAAGCCAGAGTTTTTTTGGTGATAAAAGCTGAAAGGTCCACTTCTTCCAGTTTCGGTTTGACAGCTCCTTCCATCAAACGACGATATTCTAGGAGAGCCTCCAAACGTTTGGAAACTAAATCAAGGTGCTGGGCTATTTTTTGTAGGGTTTCTGCTTTGTTTTCAGGAGACTTTATCAATTGTTGGGTGTAGCCTGAAGCGATAGTCAGAGGCGTCCGAATATCATGGGCAATATTGCTGATGGCCATATCCAGAGTCTGCTTTTCCCTTTTCATCACCAACCGAGATTGTTCCACTTCCTGAAATAGATTCTCAATCTGCTGGTAGAGATGTAAAAAATGTTTGGAAAAAATGCTGACCCCTACTCTTTTCATACTACCTGTGAGAATCTTGTCTTCAATCTGTTGACTCAAGTTTTTAAGTGCTAGATGGTAGCGAATTAATACAATCGATAAAATAATTAGGAGTATCAGTAGAACAAAGATTATCATGTAGGTCATTGCTTGTCTCCTTTTAATCTTACCCCAACTCCCCAGATGGTTTCAATATATTCTTGATTTGGGTCAAGCTGGTTTAATTTTTTACGAAGATTACTCAAATGCGTATTGAGGGTATTATCTCCAGGTAGATAGCTCTCCTCCCAGACCAATTCATAAAGTTCTTCCTTGGTGAAAATTTTCTTAGGATGTTTGAGGAGAGTCTGGAGAATCAAGCATTCTTTCTTGGCAAGGCGAATCGTTTCCTGACTATTTTTGATTTCAAAACTTTCTGCATCAAACTGGATATTTTTCAAATTTTGTGGCAGATGTTCAGTTTTTCCTATTTCCATAGGATGTTTTTCTACGCTTTGACGTAATTGAACAGTAACTCTGGCAAAGACTTCTTCCAAATCAAAAGGTTTGACTATGTAATCATTGGCACCCTCTAAGAGGTATTGACTGATTAACTTCTTATCGCTCAAAGCCGTTAGCATAATGACTGGAATTTGACTTTGTTTCCTGATAGCTTTTAAAACCTGATCCCCATTTTTCCCAGGAAGCATGATATCGAGCAAAACGAGGTCAATCCCACCTTGGTCAAAACGCATGATTCCTTCTGTACCGGAAAAGGCTTGAATCACCTCATGCTCCTTAGTAAGAAGTGTTCGTAAAATCTCTTGAATGTCACTATTGTCTTCAATAACCAATATCCTAGCCATAAATACCAACCTTTCTGCAACTATTATAGCATGTTTTATTGATAAAGCTTAAATAGAAAAGCTCCTCGCATAAAAGCGCGAGAAAGCCTTGGAGAGTGAAAATATAAAATTCACTTGCTAGATGACCTAGTATCTTATAGTTGCTAATAAGAAGTTAGTCTAGCAGAATGAATCTCTCATTTCTCCCATACTAGTCTGTAATACGTTGATACATTTCGGGTCTTCTATCTCGAAACAAGCCCCAGTTTAAGCGTTCGCTTGCTCCCTTGTCTAGGTCATAAGTAGCTAACAGAACAGCTTCAGCTTGTCTTTCAGCTTGCTCTAGAATAGCTCCTGTTTCATCCGTCATAAAGGATGAACCGTAGAAGTCAAGACTGGAACTCTGTCCGCCATTTTCCTCACTTGGAGCGACTTCTTCCAAGCCATAACGATTTGCTGCGATGACTGGAACAATATTTGCTGCTGCGTGTCCTTGCATGGTACGTTGCCAATGGCCACAACTATCTGTATCCAAAATCGGCTCTGAACCGATTGCTGTAGGATAAAAGAGCAATTCAGCACCATTCAATGCAAGACAGCGCGCTGTTTCAGGGAACCATTGATCCCAACAGATACCGATCCCAATCTTAGCATAGCGAGTATCCCAGACCTTGAAACCAGTGTTACCAGGCGTGAAATAGAACTTTTCTTGATAATAATGGTCATCTGGTATGTGGGTCTTTCGATAAACACCCAGCACTTCCCCATCTGCATCAATGACAGCAATAGAGTTATACAAGACATTGCCATCTTTTTCATAGAAACTGATTGGTAAAACGACCTTTAGCTCCTTGGCAATGGTTTTAAAATGCTGAATAGCTGTATTGTCTGTCATCGACTGGGCATGCTGGTAGTAGTCATACTGACGTTCCTGACAGAAATAGGGACGTTCAAACAACTCAGGCAAGAGAATAATTTGGGCTCCTTGCTCAGCAGCTTGTCGAACTAAACGTTCAGCTGTTTGAATATTCGTTTCAACATCTTTAGCGCATTGCATCTGAATGGCTGAAACTTTTACATTTCTCATCTTTTTCTCCTATTCTGGGATTTGTTGGGTGATACAGTGGATATTGCCACCACCTAAAAGAATATCTCTGGCTGGAATTCCGACAACTTTACGGTCTGGGAAACACTTACTGAGGATATCTAAGGCCACTTGGTCGTTTACATCCTCAAACTGGGGAACCAAGACTGCCTTGTTAGCAATATAGAAATTGACATAGGAAGCAGCAAGCCTTTCACCTGCGTATCTCTCTTCTTCTCCTTCTTCATAAGTATAGCCTGGTAAATCGTCCTCAGTGACAACTTGTCGAATTGCAGGGATAGGCAATTTATGAATGGTAAACTTCCGTCCTTTTGCATCTGTTTCCTTTTCTAAAAGCGCTAAATCAGCTGCAGACATGGCATATTGAGGATCACTTTCGTCGTCCGTCCAAGCCAAAACAAGCTCAGCAGGACCAACAAAGGCTGCAACATTATCAACGTGTTCATTGGTTTCGTCCTGATAAATACCATAAGGCAGCCAGATAACTTTTTCAGCTCCAAGGCACTCTAATAAGGTATTTTCGATTTCTTCCTTACTAAGATGAGGATTGCGACCAGGGCTCAGAAGACAACTTTCAGTCACGAGAATGGTTCCTTGACCATCGCTATGTATCGCTCCGCCTTCCAGGACAAAAGGTTTGGCATCGTAAACAGGAATTGCCAAGGACTCAGCAAAACGACTAGCTACTTGGTCATCCTCTTCATAATCTTGGTAAAGACCATCGACAGCACCACCCCAAGCATTGAAAGACCAGTCTACTGCCAACTTTTCCCTTTTATCATTAAGGAGAATGGTTGGACCAGTATCACGCGCCCAGGCATCATTGCTGGGAATGTCTAAATAAACAACGCTATCTCCAAGGTAGTCTTGGGCTTCAGATAGATAGTCTTGCTCCACCAAAAGATAGACTCTTTCCCCTTCTGCAATGGTTTTTATAATCTGGCTGAAAGCTCTTTTAGCAGCTTTTCCTTGAAAAGGCCATGATCCTGGTCGAGTCGGCCATATCATAAGGGTACCATGATGGGGCTCGTATTCTGCTGACATGCGATAGCCTAATTTTTTGGGACTGTCCATCATGATAATCTCCCTTTAAAATCTTGATAGCCAAAGGCTTTGACTAAGCTACAGTCTCCCTGTTCGTCCATAAGATAGAGACTTGGCAATCCAATACCATTAAAGGTATTATTTTTGACAAATGAGTAAATAGCCATATCTTCAAAATAAAGTCTGTCTCCGATTTGGACTGGATTTTCAAAGCTATAATCACCAATCACATCGCCCGTCAGGCAGGTATTGGAAGAAAGTCTATAGGTATGGGCTTTTTCCTGAGCGGCAAATCCATTTCTCAAAGGTGGACGATAGGGCATCTCAAGTACGTCAGGCATATGGCAGGTCGCAGAGGCATCTAAAACCAAGATTTCCATACCGTTTTCTACAATATCCAATACTTCAGTTGCTAGATAACCTGCATTGAGCGCAATGGCTTCACCCGGCTCGATATAGATTTCAAGATTGTAAGTTTCTCGGATACGCTTGATCTCAGAAATCAGCAAATCCACATCGTAACCTTGTCTTGTGATGTGGTGTCCGCCCCCCATATTGAGCCATTTAACGTGATGTAAGTAGGGACCAAACTGCGCTTCTACTGCTTTCAAAGTTGTTTGTAAATCATCTGCTCCCTGCTCGCAAAGGGTATGAAAATGAAGACCATCCACCAAATCTAGCAAATCACTAGGAATTTTATCTAGTGTAACGCCAAAACGAGAACCAGGTGCACAAGGGTCATAGAGCGCATGATCTCCTTGAGTTGAACACTGAGGATTGATGCGAAGACCCAAACTGATACCAACTTCACGACAACGTTGACCATATTTTCGTAGTTGTCTCTCTGAGTTAAAAACAATATGATCAGATATTTTCAGTAGCTCTTCCATATCTGATTCCTTGAAAGCTGGTGCAAAGACATGGACTTCACCAGGAAATTCTTCTCTAGCGAGCTTAGCTTCATATAGTCCACTGGCTGTCGTACCTGATAGATACTGGCTAATCAAGGGATAGGTTTTGTAGAGGGAATAAGCCTTCTGGGCAAGCAAAACCTTGCAACCAGCTTCTTCTTGAACTCGTTGAAGAATCCGGCAATTGTCTTCTAGCTTGGCCAAGTCAATGACATAGGCTGGTGTGGGTACTTGTTCTAGCTTCATCAGTCCACCATTTGCGGATTTTCAACCACAACCCAAGGTAAGCCATACTCATTCAAAGCTTCCATGAATGGATCTGGATCCAATTCTTCAAGGTTATACACTCCAGCTTGTTTCCAAGTACCGTTCATAACCAATTTTGTTCCAATCATGGCTGGAACGCCTGTCGTGTAAGAAATAGCTTGCGAACCAACCTCTGCATAACATTCCTGATGGTCGCAAACATTGTAGATGTAGATAGTCTTTTCAACGCCATCTTTGACACCTGTAAAGATACATCCAATATTGGTTTTACCTACAGTACGTGGGCCAAGGCTGGCAGGATCAGGAAGCAAGGCTTTCAAAAATTGAATCGGAACGATGTCTTGTCCATTAAAGTTAATGGTATCTGTACGAAGGAGCCCTACATTTTCCAAGCATTTCATGTGGGTTAGATAAGATTGACCAAAGGTCATAAAGAAACGAATGCGTTTGACACCTGGAATGTTCTTGGCCAATGATTCAATTTCTTCATGGTGAAGGAGATACATGTCTTTTTGTCCAACTTGAGGGAAATCGTACTCACGTTTGATAGACATGGCTTCGACTTCTACCCACTTACCATCTTCCCAGTAAGAACCTGGCGCAGAAACCTCACGTAGGTTGATTTCTGGGTTGAAATTTGTCGCAAATGGATAACCGTGGTCACCACCATTACAGTCTAAAATGTCGATATAGTGGATTTCATCAAAATAGTGTTTGAGGGCATAAGCAGAAAAGACGCTGGTCACACCTGGGTCAAAGCCAGAACCAAGAAGAGCGGTCAAGCCAGCTTTTTTGAATTTCTCTTGATAAGCCCACTGCCATGAGTAGTCAAAGTAGGCTGTAAAACCAAGTTCCTTGCAGCGTTTTTCGTAGATAGCACGCCATTCAGGGTCTTCTGTGTCCTCAGCCTCGTAGTTGGCTGTATCGATATAGTGAACACCTGTTGCCAAACAAGCGTCCATAATGGTTAAATCTTGATATGGTAAAGCTACGTTCAAAACAGCTTCTGGTTTGTAGTTTTCAATCAGGGCAATCACTTCTTCTACCTTGTCAGCATCAAGAGCAGCTGTCTCAATCTTTGTACTTGTTTTGCCTTCCAGTTTAGCCTTCAAGTCATCACATTTTGACTTAGTACGGCTAGCAATCATAATTTCTGTAAAGGTTTCGCTATCTTGGCAAATCTTTGAAATAGCAACTTGGGCAACGCCCCCACATCCAATAACTAGTAAACGACTCATTTTTTTCCTTCCTCTTCTTCTAAAATGTCTTCTACATACTTAGGCAACATGAAGGCCCCTACATGTAAGTTTGCAGTGTAGTATTCTGTGAAAAGCTGGCGTTTTTTCCAGCCTTCCTTGTCAAAATCTTTGACAGGGTGGTATTTTTTAGATGCAAATCCAAACAACCAATAGCCAGCTGGGCTAGTTGGAATATGGGCCTGATAAACCCGACTGATTGGAAAGGCTTGATTGACCTTGCGATGCATGCTTCGGCAAGCTGACTCATCCTCGTCAAAGAAGGGACTTCCATGCTGGTAGATCATGATACCGTCTTCTTTCAAGGCTCTGTAACTGTTTCCGTAAAATTCCTTGGTAAAGAGCCCTTCCGTATGTCCAAATGGATCTGTTGCATCGTTGATAATGATATCGTAATCATCTTCGCAGTTTCGCAAAAAGCGTAGCCCATTTTGGTAGTAAATGGTAACACGAGGATCATCTAGCCCTGCAGCAAAATCTGGGAAATACTCACGACAGACTTCAACTAGCATCTCATCAGGTTCTACAATATCGATTTGCTCCAGTTCAGGATAAAGTGTTAATACTTGAGCAACACCACCGTCACCACCCCCAATAACCAAGACTTTCTTGGGATTTGGGTGCACAGCCATGGGAACATGGACGGTCATTTCATTGTAGACAAAATCATCCGCATCTGAAAACAAAACATGCCCATTTAAAATCAGTATTTTTCCAAAAGCTGGTGTATCTAGAACTTCGATATCCTGCCATTCACTTTTTCCAGCGTAGAGTTGCTTGGCTGTTCTCAAGGATAATTTCACATCTGGAGTATGAACTTCAGAAAACCATAAATCCATCTAGTTCTCCTTTCTCTTAATGACGTTGATGTGATTGACCTCGGGATCTTCTGTCCCTTGGAGGGAGCAACCACGTTCCTTGGCAAATTGGATATAGTCTACAATTTCACGTGTAATGCGTTCACCAGGAGCCAAGATAGGAATCCCTGGAGGATAGCACATGACAAATTCCCCACAGACCTGTCCAACAGACTCATCTAAGGTCAAACTTTTTCTCTCTGAATAGAAGGCTTCTTGAGGAGATAACACCAACTCCGGTTGGATATATTCTCCAGCTATCAAGTCCTTCCCATCTCGTGAATAGAGTCTCTTGATATCAGCAAGAGCACCAACCAAGCGCTCGATGTCTTGGATACGGTCACCAATCGAAATATAGGCCAAGATATTGCCAATATCACCAAACTCAATCTGAATGTCGTATTCGTCTCGTAGGAGGTCATAAACCTCGATACCTGTTAAGCCAATACCCTGAGTGTAAACTGACAGCTTGGTCACGTCAAAATCACAGACAGATACACCATCTATTAACTCTTTTGAGTAGGCATAGTATCCACCAATAGCATTGATTTCACGACGAGCGTACTCAGATAGCTCAATAACTTTCTCAAACGACTCTTTCCCACGAAGAGCTAAGTTGCGACGTGAAATATCCAGACTAGCCATCAACAAATAAGAGGCGGATGTTGACTGGGTAAGATTGATAATCTGACGTACGTATTCAGGATTCATCTGCTTCCCGATTAAAAGAAGCGAACTTTGTGTCAAACTCCCACCAGACTTATGCATGGAGACTGCTGCCATATCAGCACCTGCATCCATAGCAGATAGAGGCAATTTATCAGTAAAATGTAAGTGCGCCCCGTGGGCTTCATCTACTAAAACCATCATGCCAGCTTCATGAGCCATTTCTGTCAACCCCTTTAGGTCTGAACAGATTCCGTAGTAGGTAGGATTGTTAATCAAAATGGCCTTGGCATCTGGATGGTCCTTTATGGCCTGGGCTACTCGGTCATTTTCAAGACCTAAAGCGATACCAATCTTAGGATCTACACTCATCTCGATATAGATGGGAATGGCACCACATAGAACCAACGCATTAATAGCAGATTTGTGGACATTACGTGGCAGAATAATCTTATCTCCTGCCTTGCAGGTTGCCAGAATCATAGTCTGCACCGATGAAGTTGTTCCACCAATCATGAGAAAAGCATGGCTAGCTCCAAAAGCATCTGCAGCCAGCTCCTCTGCATCACGAATAATCGAAATAGGATGGCCTAAATTATCCAAGGGTTTCATCGAATTGACATCAATACTTACACATTTTTCTCCTAAGAGTTCGACAAGTTCTGGATTTCCCCGTCCACGTTTGTGACCTGGAACATCAAAGGGAACAATCCTTTTCTTGCGTAACTTCACCAAGGCCTCATAAATTGGGGCTTGGTTTTGATCTAACTCTTTCAAGACATACTCCTTTCAATATTTTTAGGACCTTATGAAAACTAAGGAACTAAAGGTTGACTCATGAAAAAAGAGCAGGTTTTCACCTGCTCTGCAATCTTCTGACGTTTTTATGTTTGTTTCTGTTGAGTATGTCTGTTCCCGATGTTTCCTAACTCTCTAGTAGCAAATATTACGTACTTTATTGATCGTTTCACAAGATGACGTGTGCTTTCACCACACTAAAAATTTATGAATTAGGACAAGTGTCCTAACATCAACTTATAAAAGTAGGCTTTTAACCCTATCAATAATGTGGTTTTTCAACCACGCTTCGGCATTCAACCCTGCCTGTCCGTAGGCATTTTTTACTCGGGTTTATATTTGCTAGAAAACATCATCTCATTTTCTAAGCTTTATTACTATATCATGTTTCCAAGAACTTGTAAAGCGTTTTACGAAAAAAATATAAAAAAGTTCGCAAAATATTTGGATTTTATTTGATTTAATACTAGTTATTCTCTTGTAAACGATTATAAAGTGAACAAAATGTTTATCGTATTTAATTTAAAATTTTTTATGCTATTCTATACTCTTTACCTTTGGTGTTTGATCTATTAGAGAAGAGGTCGACATTTTATATCATTAAAATCGTGCAACTTTTTTCAGATACTTTTAAAAGATTGATTTCCCTATATTTTTCCTTTATACTGGATAAAAAGGAGAACAGTATGTCAGAAACAAATCACGAAATCGATTCAAATTTTGCAGGTCGTTTAAATATCCTACGTGCGGGTGTTCTTGGTGCAAATGATGGGATTATTTCCATTGCTGGTGTGGTTATCGGGGTTGCTAGTGCTACTAGCAATATCTGGATTATCTTTTTATCAGGATTTGCAGCTATTTTGGCAGGTGCCTTTTCAATGGCTGGTGGAGAATATGTATCCGTTTCAACTCAAAAAGATACCGAGGAAGCAGCCGTTGCGCGTGAGCAAGTCTTGCTAGACCAAGATATGGAATTAGCCAAAAAGTCCCTCTATGTAGCCTATATCCAAAATGGAGAATGTGAAACCTCTGCCCAACTCTTGACCAACAAGGCCTTTCTTAAAAATCCACTCAAGGCTTTGGTAGAGGAAAAATATGGGATTGAGTATGAAGAGTTTACCAATCCTTGGCATGCTGCTATCTCTAGCTTTATTTCTTTTTTCCTTGGTAGCTTACCACCAATGCTGTCAGTAACTATTTTCCCAAGTGAATACCGCATCCCTGCTACTGTCCTTATCGTCGGTGTGGCCCTTCTTCTTACTGGTTACACTAGTGCCAGACTTGGAAAAGCCCCAACCAAAACAGCTATGATTCGGAACCTTGCTATTGGTCTTTTAACCATGGGAGTTACCTTTCTGCTAGGACAACTTTTCAGCATTTAGTATATAAGAAATACCTCGATTTTGAAGTCGAGGTATCTTTTTTTACATTTGCACAATCTTGCGATAACTTCTTGAAGTAACCATGAAAATCAGCACATAGGCGATGAGGAAGATAGCGCAGATAGACAAGGTCACAGTCAACATCATAGTCGTATCTATTACACCAATCACTTTTAAAATCAGACTAAGCATATGGTAGGCAAAGGCTAGATGTATGAAGGCAAAAAGCAAAGGAAGGAAGAAAACAGTTAAAACCTGTTTGTTGATGGTTTGCTTGATTTGCTTTTGATCTAAACCGACTTTCTGCAAGATAATAAAGCGCTCACGGTCTTCATAGCCTTCAGAAATTTGTTTGTAGTAGATGACCAGAACGGTTCCGACCATAAAGATAATGGATAGGAAAATACCGATAAAGAAGACACCACCAAAGAGGGCACTCATTTGAGCACTAGCATCTGCTAGATTGCTTCCATACACATAGCTACCTTCAGTGTTTAATTGAGCATTAAACTGATTGAGGTAGTTTTCATATTCTTCAGCGACCTTGAGCTGTTCTTCTTCACTGACATTTACATTCATACCACCGTAAAGTTGATTATAGATAGCTGAATCTGGGAATTGATCCAAAAATGCTTGCAAATTAGGAACAACAAGGTAATTGTAATCAGTAGTAAAAATATTAAACTGATTTGGAACATGGTTCACAATAAAATCTGTATTAAATTCTTCTTTGACAGAAAATTGATGGTTATTTAGAGTTAGAGCTTTCTGTCCTTTCAGTCCGTCATTTTTGGCAAAAAGACCGACCTCATTCCCTGATAGAGACAGTTTTTGACCAGTCATATTTTCATAATCTTTTTGGTCAAATACCATGAAAACTGTTTTTGGTTGGACACGATTTTGTCCTTTTTCAAAAATAGTTAACTTGGTTCCTTCTTGATTTGCAATACCAAAGTTACTGTAACGAAGCACTTCTTTCTCTTTGACACTATAACCTTTGTCACTTGCAAACTGGCTCAAGAGTTTGTCCAAGTCTTCTTTTTCAACGTTTTGTCCAGTAATTCCAAAGTCATGCGGATTCATCACTTTTTTAAAGGATTCTGAGGCATTGAAAATGCTTGTCGCTGCAGACATGGTAACCAAGACCATTGTTGACAAAATAGCGATTGTTGCTAATCCAACTGCATTTTTCTTCATACGGAAAATCAAGTTGGAAACAGAGATAAGATTATTTGGTTGGTAATAGTATTTCTTATTTTTCTTTAAGATTTGGAGGAAAACGGTAATTCCTGCATTAAACAATAGATAAGTACCAAAGATAACCAGTAAAACAGCTAGGAAGAAGGTTGTTAGGGCTGTGAGAGGATCTTTTACAGTAAGGGCAAGATAGTAGCCAATTCCTAAACTTATGGAACCAAGAATAGTTTGTAGAGGTAGGAAACGACCTTTTTTCTCACCACTAGCTTTTTCACGAGAAAGCTGGAGGGCATTCATACGGGCGATTCGAAGGGCATTCAGGAACATGAGGCCTAGGAAAATCAATCCAAAGACAACAAGTACTGCAATGACAACATTCATTTGGAAGGTAGCGACCAGCTCAACCTTCAATTTCATCAGTTTGAGCAAGAAAGCGAAAATTAACTTGTCAAACAAGGCTCCAATACCGATACCCGCTCCAACAGTTAGAATCCCAAATACCACTAACTCCTTAAAGGTCATACTGATTAGATGACGCTTCTCCAAGCCCAACATTCCATAAATTCCTAGTTCCTTGGAACGGTTCTTCATGACAAAACTATTGGCATAAAGGACGATAATAGCTGATGCAAGGGTGACAACAAACATACCAAATCCTAGAGTAGCTTGAATGGTGGATCCTCCACGGATTTCCGCAATCTTAGGATTAAAGGTTAAAGAGTAAAAGAGATAGGTGACAGTGACTGCCAAGAGAACAGCCAGCGCAAAAGGATAGTAGAGTTTGCGGTTTTTAATCAAGTTCGATACCGCTAACTTATTGGTTAATCGAAACATACTAATTCACCTCGCTTGCCATGACAGTCAAGGTATCAGAAATTTCTTGGAACATCTGACGTTCTGTCTTCTCTCCACGGTAGATTTGATTGTAAAGAATGCCGTCTTTGATAAAGAGTACACGTTTAGCTCTGCTAGCTGCTGCTGTTGAGTGGGTTACCATAAGAATGGTTTGGCCACGCTCATTGATTTCATCAAAAACATCAAGAAGAGCTGCAGATGATTTGGAGTCAAGGGCTCCTGTTGGCTCATCCGCAAGGAGAATTTCAGGTTCTGTGATGATGGCGCGGGCTACTGCTACACGCTGTTTCTGACCACCAGAAATCTCGTAAGGGTATTTCTCTTGTAATTGGTTAATACCCAGATTCTCAGCTGTCACCACCAATTTCTTCATCATCTCCGTAATAGGTTTTCTTGACAAGACAAGTGGAAGCAAGATATTGTCCTTAACAGACAGAGTATCTAGCAAGTTAAAGTCTTGGAAGACAAAGCCCAATTTTTCACGACGGAAGCTAGAAGCTTGTGAATTTTTAATGGTTGCTGTGTCAGTTCCATTCAGGTAAACCTGACCACGAGTTGGTTTATCCAGCATAGCTAGAATATTGAGAAGAGTTGATTTACCAGAACCAGACTCACCCATGATGGCAACGTAGTCACCTTTTTCCACGGTAAAGTGAATATCCTTGAGGGCCTCTACTTGGTTGCCCTGAAAACGAGTTTTATAAATTTTTTGAACGTGTTTTACATCTAAAAGTGTCATGAGAATCTCCTTTCTTAATATCCCATCAAATGAAATGTTGCTTGCATCATAGCGCATCCTAGCTGAACACGCTCGATATCTTTGCGACTTGGTTTTCTTGTTTTCTTATGTAAGATTTGTTTCATGATGTTACTCCTTTGTTCTTTATGAGTCTAGTTTACATCAAAAAAAGACCGCTTGCCATAACCTAACCTTACAAAAGAGACTTTAATCTTACATTTTTGTAAGATTGGGGGAAATATAGGCATTTCATTAAAAATATTTTACCATAAAAAGAAAGTAAGAAGAAAACCCTTGCAGATACAAGGGTTCAAGAAATGTTAAAATAGATTACTAGAAATTACAGACTAACAGTAAAATAACTGTTTCTACCTCACCAAAACCAGCCTTCATTATCGTCAATGGCTTGAGCTTCTTTGCGTTTACGTGGGCCTGTTCCATACATTTCTGCTTCGATTTCTTCCTTAGTTGGCATGATAGAAGCTAGGATGATATAGATAATCACGCCAAGTCCAAAGTTTGCAACTGTAAAGATGGCAAACAAGAAACGAACAAGGGTAACATCAAAATTCCATTTGTCTGACAGACCTGCCAAAACTCCTGAAATCATACGATTTCGTCTCATTTTATAAAATTTACTATTCATGTTATTTCCTCTTTCTGCTAGGTTAGACATAGTATATCACGGGTAGGCTCGGCTTTCATCAGTCCTCAGGCTGATTTACTAGTAGCAATTTACCTCGACAAAGTCCACAGCGATAGCGTTTGGTATCAATCCTTCGCTTGCGCTGATACCTTTGCTGGCAGGATTGGCAACGATAAAGCTTGATTGGCTTGGAGTTGCTATTTGGCAAGGTTGGCACAAAGCGTAACCCATCCACTCTTTTCAAAAGTTCCTTAAAATCCCGATCCTTGTGTTGATAGCCCTTCCCTTGAAAATAGAGGTGATAGTGACAGAGTTCATGGCGAACAATTTTCCTAAAAACGTCTAAACCCAGTTCCTTATAAACCTTAGGATTAAAATCCAAATGCCCATCTTTGGGGAAAAATCGCCCACCTGTCGAACGTAAACGAGAATTCCACTGAGATTGATGGATAAAAGGTCTGCCGAAGTCTTCTAGTGAAACCTGCTTAACATAATCAGTCAGTTTCATTTGGAGCGAGGAGCGACAGATTGACTTTTTCACGTTCAGTATCAATTTTCTTGACCCAAACCGTTACCAAATCTCCGACTGACACCACTTGGCTTGGGTGTTTGATAAATTTGCGGCTCATATGGGAAATGTGAATTAAGCCGTCCTCGTGAATTCCAATGTCAACGAAGGCACCGAAGTCAACGACATTACGCACCACACCCTCCAGCTTCTGTCCAACCACTAAGTCTTTGATATCCAGAACATCTTGGCGAAGCACAGGTGCGTCAAAGGAATCACGGAAATCTCGACCTGGTTTGAGAAGGTCAGCAATGATATCTTTAAGGGTTTCTGGACCAAGGTCTAGTTCTTGCGCCATTTCCTTGACTGAAAGGGACTTGAGTTTACTTTGGGCTTCTTCATTCAAGTCTGTAATGTCCAGACGTTTGAAGAGCTCCTTAACAGCAGAGTAATTTTCTGGGTGAACTCCTGTATTATCAAGGATATTGCTACTTTCAGGGATACGAAGGAAACCAGCTGCCTGCTCAAAGGCCTTGGCCCCCAGACGCGGAACTTTCTTGATTTGAGCGCGTGAAGTGATTTTTCCTTCCTCCTCACGGTATTTGACAATATTTTCAGAAATGGTTTTATTGAGTCCAGCTACGTGTGAAAGAAGAGCAGGACTGGCTGTATTGACATTGACACCGACTTGGTTAACCACGGTATCCACGACAAAATCCAAACTTTCAGACAGCTTCTTCTGACTGACATCGTGCTGGTATTGACCAACGCCGATTGATTTAGGATCGATTTTAACCAATTCCGCAAGAGGATCTTGCAAACGACGGGCGATAGAAATAGCCGAACGCTTTTCAACTGTCAAGTCTGGAAACTCCTGACGAGCAAGTTCGCTGGCAGAATAGACAGAAGCACCGCTTTCATTTACGATAACATAGCTAACTTCAGGGAAATCTTTAAGAACTTCCGCCACAAAGGCTTCACTTTCACGACTAGCAGTACCATTTCCGATGGCAATAATTTCCACGCTATATTGACCAATCAAATCTGCCAAATCTTTCTTGGCTTCTTCGATTTGACGAGCTGATGCTGGTTTAACAGGATAAATGACCTGAGTTGTCAGCATTTTTCCTGTTGCATCCACGACAGCTAGCTTGGCACCTGTACGAAAGGCAGGGTCAAATCCAAGAACCACGCGCCCTTTCAATGGAGCAACCAAGAGGAGATTGCGCAGGTTGTCAGAAAAGAGTTGGATAGCTCCTTCTTCTGCCTTCTCAGTCAATTCTGTCCGAATGCGGCGCTCGATAGCAGGCAAAACTTTTTTCTTAACTGACTGTTGAACAACTTCATCAATATAGGCATTTTTCACCTTGAAACGAGCTGCAAAGAAGGCAAGAATGCGGTCTGTCGCATGTTCGAAACCGACCTTCAAGACACCTAGCTTCTCCCCACGATTGAGGGCTAAGGTACGATACCCCTGCATAGTTCCAACTGTCTCTGAAAAATCATAATAAATCTGAAAAACCTGCTTTTCATCAAGACTTTCATCCTTGACTTGAGAAGTGAGTTTAGAGTGTCTCAGCACCTCCTGATAAGTCATGGAGCGCAAAGTCACATCTTCCGATAAGGCTTCTACCAAAATATCAACTGCACCGGCCAAGGCTTCCTTACCAGTCGCAAATCCTTCACAGACAAACTTTTCAGCCTCTTTTTCTAAATCAGCTACATTCTGCAAAATCAAGCGAGCAAGTGGGAAGAGCCCAGCTTCACGAGCAATAGTTGCCTTGGTCCGACGTTTTTCCTTGTATGGAAGATAGAGTTCTTCTACATCTGCTAATTTTTCGGCTGTTAAGATAGCTTCTTCCAATTCCTTGGTCAGCTTGCCTTGTTCTTGAATCTTGGCCAAGACAGCTTCCTTACGGTCATTGAGGTTTGTCAGACTTTTATCCAAATCAATAATGGCCTTAATCGCCACCTCATCCAGACTACCAGTCATGTCCTTACGATAACGCGCGATGAAGGGAATAGTCGCCCCTTCAGCAGTCAAACTTAGAACGGTATCAATTTGCTTTAACGTCACTCCCAAATCTTGGGAGATTTTTTCATATTTTTTATCCATGAATCTATTATACCACAAGCTAATATTATTCAAATTATCTCCTACAATTTTAAAACATAAGTTGGGGAATAAATTTGCTTCATTTCAATATTCTATTTATTGAGAAGGTTGCAATTTAATTCTAATAGTTTACAAAAGGATCAGTGATTAATTGCACTGTTTTTATTTTTTACAAAACGCTTTATAAAGCTATTTGTTGAAGTTAACGAATCAATTTTCAGAGCAAATAAAAAACCGCAAGCCTGAGCCTGTGGTGGGGGTAATCTTTTTTGAAATTTTTAAACAAAAAAGGAGCATTTAAGCTCCCTCCTTTGAAATAACGGACACTTGGCTGGTCGGTGTACCCAGCATCTCAGAAACCTTTTTCAAGGTGCGGCAGGAACCTTTCTGCCCTCAAATGTCTTTCGTTAATGTTATTCTAGCACCATCTACTTTTTTTGTCAAACTTTCTCAATCTACCAGACTTAATCAGGATTTATAAAGCTCTATGATTCGTTAGATACCCAATTTTAACTTTTCCCTTTTCCTTAAAATAATAGTATAATAGAGGTAGAATTTAGAATCGAGGTACACCTATGGCTGTAAAATTTACAAAAACTGATGACTTGGACAAGATGTTTGAAGAGTTTGCGAAACTCCCTGATTTGAAACAAGTCACTTTCCCTGATGACAAAGAGAAAAAAGCCAAAGCAGAAAAGAAAAACTAGATGACTGCTTTCCAACAACTCCCATCTAGTGTGCTTCAGACTGGGGCTATTTTCCTCTCCATTATCATTGAAGCCCTCCCCTTCGTTCTGATAGGAAGTATTGTCTCAGGGCTAATTGAGGTCTATATCACACCTGACAAGGTTTATCATTTTCTCCCTCGAAATCGTTGGGGGAGAATCTTTTTTGGCACCTTCGTTGGGATACTTTTCCCTTCTTGCGAATGTGGGATTGTCCCCATTATCAATCGTTTTCTGGAAAAGAAGGTCCCCAGTTACACGGCTGTTCCCTTTCTTGTAACAGCGCCTGTCATCAATCCTATTGTTCTCTTTGCGACTTATTCTGCCTTTGGCAACTCCTTCCACATCGCTCTGTTACGAGCTCTGGGTTCCATTGTTGTGGCTGTGATACTTGGGATTTTTCTAGGATTTTTCTGGCAAGAACCGATTCAAAAAGAAAATCGGTTGGCTTGTCATGAGCACGATTTTTCTCATTTGAGTCCTGCAAAAAAAGTTTTTCAGGTTTTTGTGCAAGCAATTGATGAATTTTTTGATACGGGGCGTTATTTGGTATTTGGCTGTCTCTTTGCCTCTGTTATACAGGTCTACGTTCCGACTCGGATTCTGACCTCTATAAGTGCAACCCCTCTTTTTGCTATCCTGCTCTTGATGCTTTTGGCCTTTCTTCTCTCTCTCTGCAGTGAGGCGGATGCCTTTATCGGTGCTTCTCTACTCTCGAGTTTTGGTTTAGCACCAGTTCTGGCCTTTCTCGTCATTGGCCCAATGCTGGATATCAAAAATATTCTCATGATGAAAAATTACTTGAAAGCACGATTTATCAGTCACTTCATAATGATTGTAACTCTTGTCGTCTTAGTCTATGCTCTCTTGATTGGAGTCATCCTATGATTCGGTTTTTAGTTTTAGCTGGCTATTTTGAATTGACCATTTATCTCCATCTGTCCGGAAAATTAAACCAGTACATCAACATGCACTATTCCTATCTAGCCTATATTTCCATGGTGCTTTCTTTTATCTTGGCAATCGTTCAATTGTATATCTGGATGAAGCAAGTCAAAACCCACAGTCATCTGAATAGCCGATTAGCGAAGGTTACTAGTGTTGCTCTTCTGGCTATTCCTATTGTCGTCGGTTTAACTTTTCCAACTGTTAGCTTGGATTCTCAGACCGTTTCAGCCAAAGG
This sequence comes from Streptococcus sp. K0074, assembly GCF_048843365.1. Taxonomy (GTDB): domain Bacteria; phylum Bacillota; class Bacilli; order Lactobacillales; family Streptococcaceae; genus Streptococcus; species Streptococcus mitis_BM. The sequence goes on along the minus strand of NZ_CP184836.1, from coordinate 1,278,100 downwards.
CTATCATTTCCCCTTATCGGAAGGAACGGATCAAGCCATTCAGACAAGTGAAGGGACAACAAGCCAATATTTGAAACCAGATACCAGTTCTTATTTTTCAAAATCAGCCTATGAAAAGGAAATGAGAACCGCGGCGGATAAATACTTGTCGCAAGATAGTATTCAGATCACCAACGAAAACTATATGGAAGTCATGGAGGCTATCTACGACTATCCAGATGAGTTTGAGGGCAAGACAGTCCAGTTCACTGGCTTTGTCTATAATGACCCCAGTCATGCCAATAGTCAATTTCTGTTCCGCTTCGGCATTATTCACTGTATCGCGGATTCTGGTGTCTATGGATTGCTGACCAAGGGAAATACCCGTCAGTATGAAAATAACACTTGGATAACGGCCAAAGGAAAACTGGTCAATCACTATCATAAAGAACTCAAACAAAACCTCCCAACCTTGGAAATCGATAGCTTTACCAAAGTCGATAAACCAGAGAATCCCTATGTGTATCGCGTGTTTTAAAAAGCAAACCAAGTTCATAACAAACTCTAAGCAGGCAGAGCCTGCTAACTCATGACAGAAAAAGAAGTTTATCTTATAATGAAGATGAACAATACCAATCAGTGGTGTTTAATAGGGCTTTTCCTAGCCTGTACAAAAAACTGGATGAACCAGAGTCATGAAATAACTCGAATATGCCTTGAGCATGAAAATATCTTACTAGTAGCCTCTTGTTCTATTGTTCAAATAGTTAACAGGAGGTTTTTATAATGGAAGTCATGATTGAAACGTGTTTGTATTTTTTTGAATCAGTAACTATTCCAATTTATCTATCTTGAAATAAATAAAATCCCTTTGTAATACTATAAAAAATAACTAACAAAGAAATAACTATAAGACTCGGTTGCCAGAAACCTGATATATCTACTAAACTACGGCCTAAAAATTGGCCAATAAGGCTAACTAAAATTAAAATAATTAAATTGAAAATTACTGACACTAATAAAATTAACACCGAATGTATTATTGCCTCGCCTATACGTATTTTAAAAAGTTGTAATCTTGACACTCCCAGTGTCTTTAACTGTTTAATGTCCTCAATATCTTTATTAGAAGATAAAATTGTAAGAGAAATAGAACTAGTAATAATCAGAATAATTGGAGCAGACAGATAAGCAATAAAGGAAGCTCTTGCTTCGTTTACTCCGTTTGCTGTATTCATGAATGAATACATATTTTGGGTGTAAAGAATAAACCCAGAAATGAGAGTTACTCCCATGCTCATTGAAGTTTGTATACTTTTCAAATAGCTAGGATTGGATAGTAGATTCCAAAAGCATGTATTAATTACATAATTTTCAGTTGGAAGTATCCTCATTAAAAATTTTATTAGAAACATTTGAATTGATGGAGATAGTGATTGAATAATAAGGATGTGAATAATTAATAAAAATAATATTATGCTTGACTGTTTTTCAATTATTTCTTTGTTTCTGATAAAACCTGCTGAAACAATAGAACCTATACATAGTAACCATAGGAATAAACGAACAGATATATTAACAAATCCAGTTACTGTAACTTTTCTTTTTTTCTTTTTTGGTTTTAATATTGATGATATTTTAAGTATTCGACTTGAATAAAAGTAAGCTCCTATCCCGACAATTGTTGGGACTATAAAAACACTCAATAAAATTGATTGAATGTTGGCTGTAATAACTAAATCAGGTAACTCATCTCTTCCTAATAAATTTTGTAAAAATTTGTAGTAACTATCTGCCATGATAAATGAAAGTATTGTACCAATACTACTAACAATCACTGCCATTAAATAAAACTGTCCAGATACTAATAAAGATAGCTGAGTTCTGCTTGCGCCTAAGATAGCCCACAATTGGTAATCCTTTTTAAAGATATCTATTAGCAATCTAATATTATTTGAAATAAGGAAAAATAGAGTAGTCCCGCCAAAAATTATTAGCATTTGAAAAAGTTGTGAAGCGTTAATATTAGCAGTCTTTATTGAACTAGCAATACCAAATAAAGATGTTCCAACAATCAGGCTTGATACAAATAGTAATGGTATTGTTCCTAACCATTGTCTTTTTGAGTACTGAAATTGGTAAATGATTAATTTTAGCATAATAAATCCTCCTCAAATTAATCTTTACTACTTTCAAGTGCTTGGTAGAGCTCATCAGCTGAAGGTTTAATAATTTGTCGAGATATTTTTCCGTCTTTTAAAATGAGTGCTCTGTCAGTTTTTGAAGCCAACTCAATATCATGAGTGACCATAAAAACACATTTTCCTTGACTCGCTAAATTACGAAGTGTTTCAAAAATAAGTTTTCTTGAGACGCTGTCCAGAGCTCCTGTTGGCTCATCAGCAAAAATAATTTTACTATCAGCTATTATTGCACGAGTAATAGCCACTTTTTGCTGTTCTCCACCTGATAAGGTAGCAACTAATGATGATAGTTCTGCTTTAAAATTCAAACTATCCAACAATTTTTTTACTTTATTGCTATCAACACTCTTTCCTGAGAGTCTCAGAGGAAGTGTAACATTTTCTAGTACAGGTAGAGCAGGTACTAGATTATAGTTTTGAAAAATTATTGCAATATCTTGCCTTCTAAATTTAGCAAGATTCCCTTCTTTTAAAGTATATGGATTTACACCATTGATAATAACTTCGCCACTTGTTGGTTCAGATAAACTTGATAAGCAACTGAGCAAAGTAGACTTTCCAGAACCACTGACACCAAGTATTGATACAAATTCCCCATAATTGACAGATAAAGAAACATCTTTCAAAATAGAGACAGTTTTGTCTTGCCCTAACAAAAATTCTTTTGAAAGGTTTGAGACTTTAACAGCTACATTATTAACCATAATAAATCCTCCTGATTCCAGTGTCATCTTTGATTTAATTATACAATATTGGAATTCTATTAATAACAAGTAAGTAACTTATGAAACGTATTTTTAATGGATAAAATTTCTATTTCCTCTGGATCTCGCATAAAGGTCTTTAGCGAACTAAGAATTTTTTCTATTACCATAATAGTATCATAAATGAGACTTGATTGAAAGCGTAAACATAGCTTTATTAATAGGTACAGCTTTTCTATACAAAATTTAAACATAAAACTTAGGTATACTTAATAAATGAGAATTAAAGTTAGCTATAACGAAAATAGGAGCATATGTAAAACTCTAAGCAGGCAGAGCCTGCTAACTCATGACAGAAAAAGATGTTTAACCTATAGTGCTGGCATTAAAAAATCCTCACACATCACGCAAGGAAATCGCTAAATAAAACAGGCTTTGACCATGTCGGGATTAATTGCAGCACATTCCAAGGATCCAGCTTTTTCTTCTTTTTACAATCGAATTTCCCAAAGAGTAAGCAAGATGAAAGCCGTCATTTCTTATGCTCATAAGATTCTCAGACTCATTTACAAACTACTCTCCATCAAGCATACTTATCAAAAAGAGAAGGGGCTAGGACTGAGGAAACAGTTCTAACGCCAAAACTAAAAAATTTCAATTACACGCTAGCACAGGAATTGATTTTTTGCGCTTTTTTACTGTCTTTTTTCAAATAAAAACACCTCAAAAGTTAGATTTTCTAGCTCTAACTTTTGAGGTACAGCTCATTTATGTATGATAGTCTTTTGGTATTATTTCATCTATCTTTGTTAAAAGAAAGAATATTTATCATGAATTTGGGTCATCGAGACTACGACCATGTAATCCTTTTTCACGTTGAACTTGACGTAGTTTCTCTGGTGTAACATCGTTTCCTTCTTCATCCACAATTTTGATCCCTTCGATGTGGTGACGAACAGTGCGACGATAACCTTCGATGTACTCCTCACGTAGTTTGGCTTGTTCTACTTTTTCTTCTGGGGTCAAGCCTTCTGTTTTTTTCTTTTTGGCAAGCTCGTTAATACGATCAATTTTTTTAGGATCCATGTTTCTCTCCTTTATGATAAGATTTAATCCGTTTAACAGATTTTATTTGGTATTGATTTGGTTAAAACGTGCAAGTTTAGCTGCTTTTTGAGTTAAATGAGACAAGATTGCCAAACGATTTTGACGAACAGCCTGATCTTCTGCCATTACCATGGTATTCTCAAAGAAATTATCAATAAGTGGACTAAGCGCAAAGAGTTGCTTCAATTGCTGACTTGCAGAACCTGACAAAACGAGTGATTCTACTGCTTCTGCCAAGGTTTTCTCTTCTTCATTCTCAAAGAGAGCTGAATCAACTGTAGCAACTCCTTCTGCCTTCTCAGCCAAGTTAAAGGCACGAGAAAGTGATTCAACAGATGGTTTGAAGTCTTCTTCCTTGCTTGCTTCTACGAGAGCACTTGCTGCTTCCAACATATCCGCCACAACAAAATTTGATCCTGCAAGAACAGCTTCCTTGATATCTTTTGGAGTAGAACCCATCATCTTATCAACACGAGCCTTGATAAAGTCCATAACCTCTGCCTTATTTTCATAAGTCAAGCTGTCAAATTTCAAAGCATAAAGGCTATCAATCAACTCATCCATAGCAATGTGCCAACCAAAGGCATCCAAGATACGAACCACACCTTGCGTCGCACGACGAAGGGCATACGGGTCATTAGAACCTGATGGAATCAAGCCTACTGAGAAGAAGCTCAAAATCGTATCCAATTTATCTGCAATAGCAAGCACTGCACCGACCTTGCTCTCTGGAAGTTCTCCTTCAGCTGATGTAGGCATGTAGTGTTCACGAATAGCAGCTGCCACTGCTGGAGTTTCCCCAGCAAGAAGGGCATATTTCTCCCCCATAATTCCTTGGAGTTCGTCAAATTCACCAACCATCCCAGTCAACAAGTCAAACTTGTAAATGGCTGCTGCACGAGCTAGGTCAATCGTTTCATCCGCTGACAAACCAGCTTTTTCTGCCAAGAGTACAGCAATCTGACCAGTACGAATCATGTGTTCACGAAGGGAACCAATTTTCTCATGGAAGGTAACATTGTTTAATTTTTCAACAAGATCTGAAATCGCCAATTTTTGGTCTTCACGCCAGAAGAATTCTCCATCTTCCAAACGAGCTACCAAAACTTTTTCATTTCCTTTGATGACATTTTCCAAATACTCTGCATTTCCATTACGAACAGAAATGAAGTTTGGCAAGAGCTTGCCACCTTGATCACGAACAACAAAGTAACGTTGGTGTTCTTTCATTGAAGTCACCAAAACTTCTTCTGGAACTTCAAGGTATTTGGCATCAAAACTTCCCATAAAGGCAGTTGGGTATTCAACCAAGTTCAAGACTTCGTTAAGCAAATCAGCATCAATCTCGATGCGTACACCATGCTCAGCTTCGATTGCCTTGATTTGGTCAACAATCATTTGCTCACGTTCACGTGGATCTGCGATTACATACTGCTTACGAAGGTCTTCTTCATAGCTCAATGCTGACTGAATCTTAGTTTCTTGTCCCAAGAAACGATGACCACGGCTCACACGATCTCCCTTGATATCAAGGAAATCCAAATCAAACTCTTCTTCATCTAAAAGAACAGTCAAAGTGTGAACAGGGCGGATGTATTCAAAGGTG